>JBDLIC010000088.1:0-15164 GCA_039715075.1 Nitrospirota bacterium | reverse complement strand
GCACAAGACATAAGGTGTAAGGTCTTTTGTCTTATGCCTTTTGCCTTACGCCTTGAGCCGTGCGCCTATATTTCTAAATTCCTTTATCTTTTCAACTACGCGCTGTTGCTGTTTTTCTGAAAGACCTGGATACATAGGTAATGAAAGAATTTCCGAAGCAGCCTTTTCAGATAAAGGAAAAGAACCCTTAGTATATCCCAGATTGCTATAAGCCTTTTGGAGATGAAGCGGCACTGGATAATGAAGCCCCGTAGCAATTCCATTTTCAGAGAGATATCTCTGTAAATCATGCCGGTCTCTTACACGAATAACATATAAGTGATAAACAGTCTTTGTCCATTCCGGTTCATACGGAACTTTTATTTCATCTAAATCACTTAAAAGCTCATTATATTTTTCTGCCCTCTCGCGACGCTGTTCATTCCAGCCGGAGAGATATTTCAGTTTAACTCCCAAAATCCCGGCTTGTATTGCATCAAGCCTTCCATTATACCCTTCTATTTCGTGAATGTATTTTTTTTCCTGGCCATGATCCCGTAACATTTTCACTTTATGTGCGATATTATCGTGATTAGTTGTAACTGCTCCGCCTTCTCCAAAAGCTCCGAGATTTTTCCCGGCATAAAAACTAAATGCAGAGACCGTTCCCATTGAACCGGCTTTTTTCCACTGACCATCTTTTCGAGAGAAATATTCAGCACCATGAGCCTGGCATGCATCCTCAACAATAATCAATTTATATCTCTCCGCAAGCTCTAAAATTGGATCCATGTCAGCCATCTGTCCGTATAAATGTACAGGAACAATCGCCGTAACAGGACTTTTTGTATTCCTTTTTATAAGTTTTCCGGTTTCTTCATTAAAGACACATTCGACTTCCAGATATTCACGTACTTCTTCTACATTCATATTGTATGTTTCTTCATCTATATCAACAAATACCGGCAGAGCGCCAACTTGAGTTATAGCCTCAGTAGTAGCTATAAATGTATTTGGAACAGTAATTACAATATCTCCCTGCTGCACTCCAGCGGCCCTGAGAGCAAATCTGAGTGCATCAGTCCCGCTTCCCACCCCTATACAGTGTTTTGTATCACAGTATTGTGAGAATTCCCTTTCAAAGTCTTCTACCATCGGACCGCCAATAAACCTGCCGGTTCTTAATGCCTGCTGAAACACACTTACAAACTCTTCTTCCATCTTGTTATGAGATATATTAAGATCAAGAAATGGAACTACATTATTCATCATTAATACTCCTTACAAATCCCGCGGGATTACCTGCAACAATTGTATTTGGTCGAACATCTTTCGTTACAACACTTCCGGCGCCAACAATAGAATTCTCACCAATTGTCACATTACAAAGTATAGTTGAGCCTGAACCGATAGCGGCGCCCTGCTTAACTATCGTTGGGATTACCTCCCAGTCCTCTTCACTCTGCAATTTCCCTCCCTTGCTGACAGAGCTGGGATATTTATCATTAATAAAAGTAACCCCATGACCTACAAACGCAGAATCTTCAATAACCACTCCTTCACATATAAAGGTATGGCTCTGGATCTTGCAATACTGTCCTACGGTTGCATTCTTCTGTATCTCCACGAAAGCCCCTATTTTTGAGTTGTCCCCGATAGAACATCCATAGAGATTAATAAAGTTTGATAATTGAACATTTTCCCCTAAAAGAACATCGTCAGATATGGATAAATATTTCACAGTTTTACCATCTCGCCGTTATTCTTTAATGATTTATCGCAGGCATTGAGCATTTTTACTACCTGTAAACCCGCATGTCCATCATTCATCGGGACTTTGTCATTTTCTATGCAGTCAACAAAATATTTCGTCTCTAAATTCAGCGCCTCTACCTGCTCAATCTTCGGAGTCCATATATCACCTGTACGATAACTCACAAGCAACTTATAAATGCTTTCCCTTTTATCAACTTTTACACCTTTGTCATATATCTTAATTTTCTCGTCAGCACTCACATCATTCCATACGAGCATCTTCTTTTCACATCCTATCAGCGTTGATCTAACCTTTACAGGCGACAACCAGTTTAGATTAAAATGTGCAATTATATTATTCTGGAAGTGGGCCGTAACATACGCAACGTCCTCATATCCATAAATATGTGACTTGCCATTTGCAGTAACAGCAACAGGTTTTTCATCGATCAGGTAATCCATGACGGAAAAATCATGCGGTGCAAGGTCCCACACAACATTCACATCATGCTGAAAGAGACCCAGGTTTACCCTTGTAGAATCGTAATAAAATATTTTTCCGAGTACCCCTTCATCAATGACCTGCCTTATTTTTCGTACTGCACCGGTAAAGAGGAAGGTATGGTCAACCATAATTTTAAGATTCTTCTTTTCTGCCAATTCAATCAATTCTTCAGCCTGTGCCACGGTAGATGTAAAAGGTTTTTCCACAAAGACATGCTTTCCGTTTTGCAATGCCTGTTTCGCCAGCTCATAATGAGTTGATACCGGAGTAATGATAGCTACCGCATCAATTTTATTAGAATTAATGATGTCATTATAGTCATGAACCAGTTCTATAGCCGGGTACACTTTTTTAACCAGCTCTAATCTGGCGGGATCTTTGTCGCACACAGAAGTAACCTGCACATTTTCCTGCCCGCAAAAATTCCGTACCACGTTAGGCCCCCAATAGCCATAACCTATTACACCCACTTTAAGCATGTCCCCTCCTACGCAGCTCCCTTCCCCGATAATACTGCAAACGGGGTTTTTAAAAGAATTTTTATATCTAATAATAAGTTCCACTCCCGAACATATCTGATATCCATACGGACCATCTCGTCAAAAGTAGTGCGGCTTCTTCCCTCAACCTGCCAAATACCTGTAATGCCGGGTTTAACCCGCCTAATCCTTCGTTTATGCCATGCATGATAGTGTTTTATTTCATAAGGAATCGGAGGACGAGGTCCAACAATAGACATATCCCCTTTTAATACATTGAAAAATTGAGGCAGCTCGTCCATACTCGATTTTCTTAATATTTTTCCGATTGATGTAACCCTTGGGTCATTACTCATTTTATAAGTGCAATTATTTTCTTCATTCTTATTTTTATCATCAATGCCGCTATCATGAATGAGATTTTCTATATATTTCTCATGAACACTACAATCATTATTGACGATCATTGTTCTGAATTTGAGGAAATTGAATTCTTTTCCAAACCGTCCTGTCCTTTTTTGTTTAAATAGTACAGGGCCTTCCGAAGAAAGCTTTATTAAAATAGGGATCATAAGGAACAGGGGAGAAAATATAATAATGAATATAAGACTTAGGATTATATCAGCACATCTTTTAAAAATAACAGAGGTTTTTTTGTAATAATTTCGATTTGACCTGACAGGATACAATTTTTCATCAGGCTTGTAAACACTTAACTTTGTGTCGGAATCTTTTTCCGGATAAACATGAAATGTTATCTTTATTTTTTTTATTTTTTCAGAATCTAATATATCATTCAGATTATTATAGATTTTTTCCCTGATCTGGTATCGATCCAGTTCACTTATCTCTGTAAAAATAGTTCCTATAACAGAATTATATTTATACCAGCCGACAATATCAGTCTCTCTCCTGCAGGAAGAGAGAACATTAGCTAATTTACTTTTCTCGTCTTCATTTATTTCATTGTTACTAAGGAGACCATTTATATCTACCAGCATCAGCAAAAATGGCTTCAGTGAACGCTCAGCTCTTTTTCTTTCTCTGTAGAGTAAATCGTGGAAATACTCTTCAATATAAAAATCATAATTGCTGTCAAAAAGACTCTCATAGTATTTGTGACCATTATTACCGCCGTTGTTACCGCCGTTGTTATCGCCGCCGTTATTATTCCTGGACTTTATAAAGGGCATCATCCTGGAAATAAATTTATTTTTGATATTCATTTTGCTCCGCAAACAGAAACAACTTGTTTTATAATTAAAAATCTGATAATATTTAATTTCTCCATGCACGGCTCCGCCGTCTCAGTCACAATTTGACTTCCCTGGCTCACTCTTATATTCATAAGATCAGGTCCGCATTAACTAATACTAATTTGAACGGACTTTATTTTTTACTATTCTTTTATGATCAGGAATTCTAACTTTCCTGAACCAATCATATATTCAAGCAACATTTATCTGCATAACAATTTCACATCATAAACTTCGCAATCTATTATTAATATTCCGTAATGATTTTTTAAGTAATGCAGCCTTTTTATCAATAGATTCTTTATCCCCTGATCCACTTTCAGGCAGCACATTGTTTTCATTTAAAACTGAAGCTATACGCTCAAGCCCGGATACGCGTTCCAGGAGTTCGTTTATCCTGACATCCTCAGCGACTTTTGCCAGTACGCGGCTTATTATTTTTTCTTCAAGGTAACCCAATAGATTACTCAGCCCGGTATCATCTTCAGTTTCACCGACTTTAGATATCTGATCATCTAATTCATTGATCTTCCCCGCATACAATGCAATGTTTTCAAGGTTTCCCTTTATCGTTTCTTCAATTTTCCTGAGGTGTAATGCAATGTCTCCCGTTGACTTTATAACATCCTTACATTCATTCTCCTTAACTGTTTCAGGCAGATCATAACTTTTAGATTCACTCAAGTAATCCCTTAATTCAAGATCACTCACAATTTCCCGGACAATCTCCGTAGTCACTTCTTTTTCTCCTTCTGTATAAGCTGCAAGCAACGCATAATCACATACAATATTGATGAGCCTTGGGATACCTCTGCTAAATCTATAAATAAGGTTGATTATATCTTCCTTCATCTTGATTACATCGGGATTTCCTGCAATAGTAAGACGATGCATTATATATCCTCCTACTTCAGTAATTGTAAGAGGAGATAAATGATAATTTATATTTATACGCTGACGTAACTGCATAAGTTCCGGAAGCATAAGGGTCTTTTTCAGTTCAGGCTGTCCAACAAGAATTATCTGCAATAGTTTTGCCCTGTCGGTTTCAAGGTTAGAAAGCAGTCTGATCTCTTCCAGCAAGTCGAGTGTAAAATTCTGTGCCTCATCAATTAACAGGATAGGCTGACATTTTCTTGAGTATTGCTCAATAAGGAATTCGTTTAACTCGCTTAACAGTTTTGTTTTATTTTTGCCTTCAACTTCCAAACCGAAATCTTCATTTATCATTGATAAAAGCTGCTCTGATGAGACCTTCGTATTATTGATTCTTGAAAGCTTGACGTTACCATTAAGGTTTTTGATTAGATTGCGAATAACTGTGGTCTTACCCGACCCGACCTCACCAGTTAAAAGAATAAAACCGATTTTTTCTTTTATACCGTAATCGAGATATGCAACAGCCTTTTTGTGAGTGCTGCTCAGGAAAAGAAAATCCGGATTAGGTACTAACTCAAAAGGCTTATATTTGAAAGAAAAATGTTTTTCGTACATTTTGTTAACCTAAAAAATCAATTTTGCCTTCAGCGAGGCAATATTATTATGGAAATCGGTATAATCAATATCTGAGTCTCTCCTGTTATACCTGTAGCCCAAACCTGCTGTTATGCTGCGGCTCAGCATGAAATCAAGACTTATTCCAGCACTGTATCTGATAACGTCTTCTCCCTCAGGTAAAAACTCAAGTTCTTCCAAAACCCCATTAAAAGCAGCTTTGATCTTCTCTGAAATAGAACGCGATATGTTCAAATTCACACCAGTTATCCTGTCCTCCCTGTCAGCATTCAGATACTTGCCAGTTTCATAATAGGGGTTTATCTCTAAAACCAGTTTTTTGCCGGTTTCAAAGCGTAAATCAATTCTCTGTTTTTTATATGATCCGTTTGTAACTGAATCATCCAGAATATAGCTATAAGCTGTTCCTATTTCTGATGAGCCAAAGCTGTAAGCAGCTTCAACATTCCAGAAAGGATTTTGAGAATCATCACTTTCATCAAAATCAGTCCATGTTTCTCCTATTTCTCCACTCATCTCAAAGTTCTGGTTCAAACGATAAACAATCCCTGCGTATCCTCGCTGTCGATCATATTCCTCAATATTTCCCCTTCCTTCTGTTGATTCAGGCCGGTAAACTTCGTAATTATATCCAAGTGTTCCGTTTATTTTTGCAGAAAATCTCTTATTCAAGAAAAGGAAAGCAGAATGCCTGTCATAATCAACAAGCCCGTCATCCCTGTGCCACATATTGCTGTAGCTATATCCAATTCTTGTCGAAACGGTAGATGTAACAGGCAGTTCAGTATAAGGAGAGACAAAAAACGTATTTCTGTCTGTCATATTGAAAAAAACATTTCCCTCAGCAACAGAATCTCTTACATCAGTAGGAACTCTCTCATATCTATCAGAAATATCAATAAAAATCCGGTTTACAGGTCTGGCCTGAGCCTTAAATTTAATATTTTGAGTTTCTCTGATACTCGTATCATTCAGTTCATCATGACGGCTGTAAAAATTAAATCTCAGACCATAATCGAGATCCAGATCAAGATATTTATTGAGATAATATTTAAGTTCCACTTTTGGGAATGCCGTAGTAATAAAATCATCTTCTCTGTCAGATTCAGTTAGAAATATGTTGTCATTGTATTCTTCTTTTAAATCAACAGAAGGAATAATGGAAAACTTAGCGATCGATATAGATGCAGTTGATAATAAAAACATTGCAATTATAAAAAATATTATTTTTTTCATTTTATCTCTCTTTTTTCTGTCCGGTAATAATACCGGGAATAACGGCCGTCAGCATTTGTCTCTTTTATGTCATTAAAGACAACTCCTAATATGTTTAATCCCTGAATCACACTTAATGCATCTTCAACATAAGTTCTCTGTGCATGTCCTTCTCTGACTACAAAAAGAACTCCGTCTGTATAAGACCCGATTGATATGCCTTCCGGACAGGACAGGATCGGTGGAGTATCAATGATCACATATCTGTTCATATAGCGGTGTTTAAAATCATTTATTAAAGCCTTCATCTTTTTTGAAGAGAGCAGTTCTACAGGATTTTCCACAGAACGTCCTGCAGGAAGAAAAACCATGTTACCAATGCCTGTTCTGATTAAGACTTCAGAAATATCAATATCCTCCAAAAGATAATCTGAAAGTCCATACTTAAAATCTATTCCTAGATATTGATGTATCATGGGATTCCTTATGTCTGCATCAATAAGAAGGACAGAGTGATCTATTTCCTGGGCCAGTGCAATTGAAAGGTTGACCGACGTAAGACTTTTTCCCTCATCTTTAATTGAACTCGTAACCATAATTGTGTTAAGAAAATCTGATTTGGTCTCCCTTATTAACATTGACTTTAGCCTTCTGTATTCCTCAGAAACATGTGAATGAGGCTGATTAACCGTTACAATGTACGGGCTGCTGATTTTCTTTGTTTTATATTCCTGAAGGAACTCGACTTTACCGGTTTTAGTGCTATCAGCAAATTCCCTTAACTCCCCTGCTTTTTCCAATGCCTTTTCAAGCTTGCTCATAATATATTTCCCGTTCCTCCAGTTTTAAGCTGCCGTTACTTAACCAAAAAAAATCTATCTAAAAGCTCCCTGACAAGAACGCCTCCTATGATAAAAAGATAAAATACCGAAAATGCATAAACGCTTTTATCAAGTTTCTGTTTTCTCCTGAGATCATTTTCCGTAACAATCGAAGGTATAACTGCAAGTACTTTCAATCCAAACTGTGACTTCAAAGTATCTACATTCCTTATGGAAGAGTCATTTTTCTCCATAAACAGCACTGCTCCGAATCCAGCTGCAATTCCTGCAAGTATTCCAAAAAGAATCATCTTTACCCTGTCCGGACTGACAGGCCTTCTGGGGAAGACTGCACGTTCAATAATTTTATATGTCTCCCCTTTATTCTGTGCTTCAACCTGCTCATTGACTTCGGCCTGTCCCAGTTTGGAAAGCATCTGTTTATAAAGTGTTTGATAAGTATTTTTATCTCTTTCAAGGTTAGTGAGTATTTTTTTGCTTTCGGGGATATTTTTCAGTTCACTCTCATTTCTTTTGATTCTATTGAGCAAAGTTCCCTTCTTTGCCGTCAAAGAGTCAATCTCTGATTCCACACTGAACAAATCCTCTTTTAACTGCTGATATATGGGGTTCATCATAGACATTCCTGAGCTCAAATCGCTGTTCAGGTTTCCATCAGCATCCCCGTCTTCTGTTTTAACCTTAATCTGCTTTTTTAATGTCTCAATTTCCATTTTCACTCTTATTACTTCAGGGTAATTTTCAGTATAATTTGTTAATAAAATTTGAAGCTTATGTTCAAGGGTTTTTAATCTGGCAGGGAGCGAATTCCCTCCTCCGCTGTCAATCATCGCCAATGTATAAGCTGACTCTCCGGATAACTGCTGCTTCATTTTTTTCTTTTTTGCTTCAAATTTCTTCATCTCCATTTCAACATTCTCTATTTCTTCTTGATAAGTCTTGATAGAATTCACGAGGGACCCTTCGTCAATGGCCAGATATATTCCTTCATCACGCCTGAAATCAGCAAGTCTCCCCTCTATTTCTGCTATTTTCTTTTTGTAGTAATCAATCTGTTCGGATAAGAACATGCTCGCACCATATGCATCGTCTTTCTTTGCACTCAAGATCATTTCAATATATTTTTCTACTAAGGTGTTAACATATTCCTGCACTGCATCAGGATCTTTCCCCTTATAAGAAACTCTAAAAAGGTTCTCTTTGGTGCTCGCGGTTATTGTTGTATTTTTAGAAAATTTCCCGATCAGCATTTCCATTTTATTCTCATCTGTTACATCAAAATCCATCTCTCTGGCCACACTGATAAGCACCTTTCTGCTTAACATGGTGTACCTCAATCCGCGCAGCACCCCTTCTCTATATCTCATTCTATTACCTTCAATAAGTTGCCTGATAGCGCTCTGTTCGATAAATACTGTACTTTTTGCCTCATATTTTTCCGGTATAAAAAAGCTGCCCCACACAACAATGGACAATACAATTAAAGAAACCCAAATAAACAGGTATTTTCTTCTAAGCACTGTATACCAGTAATGTTTTATTTCATTCTGTGATGTATCGCTGTTCATTTATAAACCTCTAAAAATCATATAGTTAATGTTAAAATAAGCTTTCTTTAACCACAATAACATCGCCGGGCATTATCTTTATATTTTTGCTTAAATCACCTTTCATCAAATCTTTAGCCCTGACGGGTATTCTGGTTCTTTCACTCTTGCTGTTATTTCTTAAAATCTCTACATTATTTTTGTTTGCAAATTCCGTAAATCCGCCCGAAGACAGAATAATATCCAGAATAGTCAATCCTTCTCTATAAGAAATTGAGGTTGGAGTTTCTACCGCACCGACAATACTAATCCTTTTTTCAAAAATATCAGGAATAAAAAGCATGTCATTGGGCTGAAGAACAATATCCTGACTAAAATCCCCTTTTTCATATAGTTCAAAAAAATTCACTTTTATCTTTTTCCTGTCTCTTACCAGATATGAATTTTCAAGATCTGCATTACTCAATGATCCCAATTGTGAAAGAAATTCAAGGACTGATGTTTCTCTTACAAGGGTATGTACACCTGCCGATGTTCCCCTTCCAAATACAAAAATCCTGTAATTTCTCATGCCTGTTACTATTACTGTAATGATAGGCTTCTTAACCATTTTTTCAATTTCTCTTTTAAGAATATCCGTTAATTCAAGAGATGTTAATCCCGACGCTTTTATTTCACCAACAGCCGGTATAGATATCTTTCCGTCAGGCCTGACAGTTGCGTCTATGCTTAATTCAGCGTTTCCCCATACAGATATCCGGAGTGTATCTCCATCTCCAATCACATAGTCTTTTGCGTATACATTAGTTACAAACAGAAGAAATGCAATAACCGTTAAACTAATTTTTCCAAAGTTGCCCAATCCACTGAAAAAATTAATTTTACGAGAAAGCCGTAATATTAATTTGCAATATCTCCACTTCTTTGTTAAACAATTTATCACATGTAAGTAATTCATGAAGTTTATTTTATTTCTTTACCTGTTAGCACAATAGCTCATTTATTTTTTTAAACTAATTAAAAGCTTCTCGGTTTCATTAAACTCACGGAAATTTTTCTGTCTCCCAAGACGTATTGCATTTTTAAGTTGTTCTTCTGCCTTTTCATTCATATTTTTTTTCAAGTATGCAAGACCCAGATGATATCTGACTGTTGGATCTCCGGGTAAAAAATGTGTCGCCTCTATAAAATTCATCAAAGCACCGTCATAATCAGAATTCTTGTATAAAGCCCAACCTAATGTGTCGATTACGCTCCCGTTTTTATTATCTATTTCTTTAGCATTCCTGGCTAATTTTATGGCCTCCTCAATTGATCCATATCCTTCTGTATAAAGATAAGCCAGATTATTTAAAGAAGGAACATAGTTCGGCGAAATTTTCAGGACTTTCCTATGTTTTTCAACAGCAGATTTTTTTTCTCCCATCTTTTCCATAATGCTCGCCTGGAAGAAATATATGGGAGCATATCCGGGCTTGGATTTCTCAAGACCTGTCAATATTTCCATAGATTTCTGCATTTCATTGAGAGACATATGTACCCTGCTTATTTCAACTTGTATTTCAGGATTATCGGGATCAATCTCACCTGCTTTTCTTAATGCACTAAGGGCCTTGTGATACTTTTTATCGGCAAAATATACTGCAGCAAGATTCCGATATCCTTTATCGCTTTCCGGCATCAGGGAAATAATTTTATTTGAGGTTTTTTCTGCTTCCTTATAATCCTTCTTCATCAAGTAAAGTTTTGCCATTACGATCAAAATATCAACGTTGTCATTTTCTTTTCTTAACAAACTTGCTAATTCTCTTATTGCATTATCATAGTCCCCCATAGCTGCATAAATTTCGGCAATTTTTTTCATTCCGGCCTTAAGGGATATTCTTTTCAGGTTCGTATACGCTGATATCGCTTTTTCATATTCCCTGTTCTGTAGTAAAAGCTGCCCCTTCATATCCATAAGCTTAATATCATTCGGGTAAACTGTTAATCCATCATCAATTACTTCGACAGCTTTCTCATTGTTTCTTTTCCTTTGGTAATACGCGGCAAGTGATGAATATGCTATTGATTTTTTCTGCTTTTTAGCTTTCATGTAATATTCAAGCGCTTCTTTGTATTTTTTTTCTTTTTCCAGAACTTTTGCCATCATTAGCATAGCCGTAATATTTTCTTTATCGAGGTCAAGAACTCTCTTATATTCTGCTATCGCTTTTTCTTTCTCATTTCTGTTCATGTAAATAAGAGCAAGGTTGAAATAAGGTGAATAATATTTTGTATTTGCATCAATTGCCTTCTTAAAATATTCACTCGCTTTCTCAATATCCCGGGATACCAGATACACTGTCCCGATCATGTTATACAGAATCGCGTCTTTGGGACTTTTCCTGAGGCCTTCCCCCAGTGTCTTGATAGCTTCTTTGTACTTCTTGTTCTTAATATAGGAACGGGCAAGTATTATTCTTGTATCGAGCAAATCGGGAGCTATTTCAACAGCATCAAGAAATTCTTTTTCAGCCTCTCTGACATCGCCCGATAATAGTCTGAATGCTCCTTTTTTAATATGTGCGTCGATGAGTTTTGGGTTAAGCTGAATTGCCCTGTCAAACTCCTTAATTGCTAATTCACCCTTGCCAAGGGCTAAAAAAACACTTCCAAGCAGGTTATGAGCAAAGGCATTTTTTTCGTCCAGATCCAAAACTTTCTGTACTAGTTTTTCAGCGTTTTCCGCTTTGCCCTTTCTAAAGTGTGTAACGGCAAGCAGTAAATGTGCCTGAACCATCCTGGGTCGCAGATCAATCACTTTCTGAAATGCATTACCCGCCATGTCCAGATTATCTTTTAACATATAAGATAATCCAAGATAGTAATACGCACCCGGATGACCTGCAATCTTTTTTAATGACACTATAGCTTCTTCTATTTTTTTCTCCCGGAAAAAAACCAGACCCATAAGATACAGGCCTTCAGGCCTATCTTTATCAGCTTTAATAAGTTTCTTCCCTATTTCTTTAGCTCTTGCAAGATCGTTTTTGTGAACATAAGCTAAACCTGACTGGTATTGTACATTTATATTTTCTGGTTCTACTTCCAATATCCTGCGATAAGTATTAATAAGTTCATCAATATTGCCCTGCTTATGTTTTATTTTGGCAAGAAGATATAGTGCCTTCTTATTTTCAGCGTCAAACTCCAGGACATTCTCAATAACAGACTCCGCCTGAATTATTTTTCCGCCTTCAATATAAATATCTGCGAGAATTATTTTTGTAGACATTCTCTCAGGGAATATCTGAATTGCTTTATCTATAATTTCCTCAGATTTCACATAATTCATTTTTGCCAGATGTGCAATAGCAGCCAACTCGTATGCCTCCGGGTTATCACTTTTCTTTTTAAAGTATATGTTTATTTCTTCAAGGGCTTCATCAGCTTTTCCTGTTTTCAGATAAACTTTTGCAAGAGACACGTGTGCATCATTAAAAGAAGGATTCAGTCTGAGCACTTTTAAAAGCTCTTTTCTGGCTGAATCATATTTATTTCTCAATATATATAAAATTGCAAGCTGGTATCTGGCTTCAAAATAGTTTTGATCATTTTCAATGGCCTTTTTGAAGGCAATTATTGCTCCTCCCGTATTTCCTCCATCAATGAAACTGAGGCCTTTCTCATAGTATTCCTGTTTGCTTAAATCTTTATTACTGCAACCGATAATGAAAGCAGCGAGTATCAATATATTGATAATAGTCTTATGCAATGATATTACCCCCGCTCAGGTTCAGGTATCCGTTGATTATTCCCCGAACTATATATTTAAATCTTTCAAAGTCAAGCGGTTTTACGAGACAGATAGAGTTCTTGATAGATTTTATTGTTTCAACCAAATCGCTGTTAAATTCATCTGATAAAACTATTGTTGGTATATCTCTGAGTCCGCTGGATTTCAGAAAAGAAACAGCAAAAGGATAGCTGGAAACAATCAGCGATATGCCGTTATTTGAGATATGATGCATGGCTTCCTCTTCTGAAATGGCCTGCCTGGTCTGATACCCCTCATCATTTAATATGGCCGAACAGACTTTTGAAAACCCATCCTCGTCTACTATTAGTATTTTTTTAGCTGAAGACATTGCGATTCATTTTAGAATGCAATATTGGTGCCAGGAGAAAATTCTGAGTAAACATCATCGCTTCTTTAAATAGATCTAGATAGCCACTCATATAACTTATTATTTTTAAAGCTTTCTATTCCATTTTTTTTATTCCTTTTTGTCACTATAAAAGCAACTAGAACACGCGATAGGAGCACACTAAATACAAGAAAACGTATACAATGGAAACACATTCATTGCGTCTTAAATATTTCCCTTAAATATCAAGGCGTTACATCCAGACAACAAGTTGTATACTTTGGATACACATTGGAACTAAACTGTTACTGGACTGTCTCAGATAACAGCATCCGGGAATAACAGAGGAATTTCTGTTTTTTCAAATTAATTCAGGATTTAGATTTGGACTCAGCCTGTTTCAACTTGCTGTAGAGGGCCTTTCTTGTAATCCCCAAAGCCCTTGCCGCCTTTGACTTATTGCCCTTAAATGCATCAATTGCCTTAATGACAGTCTCTATTTCCAGTTCTTTCAGTGATTTCAAATCATTCAAGTTGGCAGGATTTTCAGCTTCCATTTTTAATTCACCAGGAATATCTTTTAAATCAATAACCTCTTTCTTAGTAAAAACTACAGCCCTTTCCAGTATATTCTCAAGTTCCCTTAAATTGCCGGGCCATAAATAGTTATGAAAAACTTTCATTACCTCCTGAGATACAGATAAAACGTTCTTGTTTTCGCGATGCGAGAATTTATCAATGAAATGAGTTACCAGGAGAGGAATATCACTTTTTCTTTCTCTCAGAGGTGGTAATTTTATTTGCACAACATTAAGTCGATAATAAAGATCAGGCCTGAAATTTCCAATTTTAACTTCCTCTGACAGGTCACGGTTTGTTGAGACGATCAAACGTATATCTGTCTTTATTTTCTTGTTCCCTCCAATACGCTCAATCTCCTTTTCCTGGATCGCCCTTAATATTTTTGCCTGCAAGGGCAGTTCCATTTCCCCGATTTCGTCAAGAAATAATGTGCCGGTATTCGCTTCCTCGAATTTACCTATCCTTCTTCTAACAGCCCCTGTAAAAGCTCCTTTTTCGTATCCAAAAAATTCCGCCTCAAGTAATTCACGGGGAATAGCAGCACAGTTAATAGGCATGAATGGTCTGTAATGTCTTTGACTGGTGTAGTGTATAGCGTTTGCAAGAACCTCCTTACCGGTACCTGTCTCGCCAGTAATAAGCACATTGATTGATGAATCCTTAATAGACTCTACCATTCTGAATACATTTTCCATACTTTTGCTCTTTCCTATTATGCTGGAAAATCTGTATGTGGACTCTACCTGACTCTTGAGATTCATAACCTCACTTTTAAGTTTTCTCTGCTCTACAGCCTTGGCAAGAATTGCCTTAAGTTTTACGTAGTCAGGCGGTTTTATAAAATAAAAGAAAGCTCCATCAGTCATGGCAGTAACCGCAGAGTCAACCGTACCGAAAGCAGTCAGGAAAATTACCGGTATTTCCTGATAATTTAATTTGATGTGGTTAAACAGAGACAGGCCGTCCTTGCCCGGCATCTTCAGGTCCGTAATGACCGCATCAATACTCTGTACAGACAAAATCTCCTGTGCTCTGTCTACACAATCAGCAGGATAAATATTATAAGGAACTTCACTGAGTATGGCAGATAAAACTTTCAGGGCATTAGGTTCGTCATCTACGATAAGGATATTTGCTTTATTTTGATCGCTCACTATTTTCTACCGGCAGAAAAACTCTAAATACGGTCCCCCTGTTTCTGACGCTTTCACATAATAGCCTTCCATCATGAGCTTTAATAACCTCTCGTGACAGGAAAATGCCGAAACCCTTATCATCTTTTTTAGTTTTGCTCGAAAGTTCTCCGAGCTTTTGCAGCTTTTTATTCGGAATACCTTTACCTGTATCCGATATTTCTAT
>JBDLIC010000087.1:0-15217 GCA_039715075.1 Nitrospirota bacterium | reverse complement strand
AAAAAAAGGAAACCTTTCTGGCTTCTCGTTGCTATAGGAACAGCACTTGTTATGATTATCATGTATCCTCAAATTGTGATTTTCACATTTGCCATGATATATGTTTTATGGGGAATCATTGAGGGATCATATTTAATTCACAAAAATAAAAAATACAGTGAAGTAATTTAATGCAAACAATAAAAATATTTGATACTACACTGAGAGACGGAGAGCAGTCACCCGGCGCAGCTATGAACATCGGGGAAAAGCTCCAGATTGCAAAACAGCTTGCCCGTCTCGGGGTAGACATAATTGAGGCCGGGTTTGCAATATCTTCCCCTGGTGATTTTGAGGCGATAAAGACAATCAGCGGAGAAGTAGAGGGTCCGATGATATGCAGCCTCGCAAGGGCAAAGGAAGCAGACATCAAACGTGCATGGGAAGCAGTACAGGATGCTCCGAAAAAGAGAATACATACATTTCATTCCACATCAGAAATCCATTTAAAATATCAGTTCCGTATAGACCAGGCCGAAGCGCTGAAAAGGTCGGTGGAGATGGTGAAACTGGCCAGGAGCTATGTTGAAGATGTTGAATTTTCTCCCATGGATGCCACCCGTACTGAAATCAATTATCTCTGTGAAGTAATTGAAGCCGTTATTGAGGCAGGCGCATCAACCGTGAATATCCCGGACACAGTCGGTTACAGCATTCCCTCTGAATTCGGCTCAATGATAAAAACCATTAATGACAGGGTTAAAAATATTGATAAAGCCGTAATCTCCGTCCATTGCCATAACGACCTTGGCCTCTCCACATCCAACTCTCTTGCAGCGGTCCTGAACGGTGCGCGGCAGATTGAATGCACTATCAACGGTATCGGTGAACGGGCAGGCAACTGCTCTATGGAAGAAGTAGTAATGGCATTAAGGACCAGGAGTGATCTATTTAATGCTGACACCCACATTGTAACCGAAGAAATAATGAGAAGCAGCAAACTTGTCACAAAGATAACGGGCATGTCCGTACAGCCCAACAAGGCCATTGTAGGCGCCAATGCCTTTTCCCATGAATCAGGGATTCACCAGGACGGCCTACTGAAAGACAAGTCAACCTATGAAATTATCAGGCCGGAGACGATCGGTCTTCACAAAACAAATTTTGTACTGGGCAAACTTTCCGGCCGGCATGCATTCAAGACGAGGCTCATTGAACTTGGATATGAACTGGGTGATGAAGAACTTAACCATGCCTTTGACCGCTTCAAAAAATTGGCCGATCAGAAAAAGGAAATATTTGATGAAGACCTTGAAGCCCTGGTCTCTGAAGAATTCACTACCGTACCGGAGAAATACAGCCTTGTCGACCTGAGCGTATCATCTGGCTTTAACCGTGAACCTGCTGCAATGCTTAAAATAAAGATTGCTGAAAAGATAATAGAAAAAACAGAAAACGGCGACGGCCCTATTGATGCAATTTTCAGAGCTATAACATCAATTACAGGGACTAAAAGCAAACTGCTTAAATATGAAGTCAAGGCCATAACCGGCGGAACAGACGCCCTGGGTGAAGTCGTATGTTCACTTGAGGAGGGGGACAGGTCTGTAAGCGGCCACGGGGCAGACACGGACATTATCATCGCTTCGGCAAAAGCCTATATTAACGCTTTGAACAAACTCGCTGCAGTGAAAAGATAAAGGAAATATATTTAATCATAAAATCCCCCTCAGTCCCCCTTTTCCAAAGGGGGTTTTTCATTTTCCCCCTCTTTGGAAAAGTCGAATCGACCCTCGTGAGACCCGACTCGGGAGGGGCCAGGGGAGATTTTTAAATAGATATTTTTCATATTGCACTGAAGCATTGATTCTAGTTACGTTCTCCCAACTTCATACTCTTAAATCCGGGAAACCTTTTTTTCGCATATTTCGAGTGACAGCTAATGCATGTTTTATTAAGCCGGGAAAAATATGAATTCACAAGTAATCCATCATGTTCAACGGCAGCCCTTATCAGGTGAGACAATACTTCCTGAAATTCATTATTTATCTTCTTATATCCCTCAGGCAATGACGAATTAAATTCCTCTCTCTGTTCCTCTGTAAGCTTTTGTCGCATAATATAGCCCTTCTCCATTTTTCCAGAGACCAGAGATATTTCATTCCACTTTCCTGCTGAAACAGCAATGACCAGATTCGTCATACCATTCTGGATCCTGTTCATTTCTGCTGACAGAAGTCTTCGAACCTTTTTGGAAAGATGAATTTCAGCTTTTTCGTCCGGATTCTTTTCCGCGCAGACAGCAACAGCAGACATAAGAATTATAATAAAAATACAGAGCAGCAATGTAATATTCTTTTGCATTCCACCTCCTTACTTAAGATTACTATTCTATTTTACTTTATAGGAAAAATATATGAGGATGCGCAAAATGAGAGGCAGAATAATCACACAACTATCGCATGATCATTCACGGCTTTAAAGCCCGGAAGCAGTAATACGTATCAGACCGATTCTTCTTTAATGTGCGTTCCTGTCGCGGAGGTGCATGTGTCCAAATTTCTCTCTGACAAATGAAAAAACAGTGTAAAGGAATACCCACAGAATAGCTGCCATCAACATTGCGAGCGGTATAATCAATACAGCCAGAAAGAATATCTCTTTAAAACTAAGATCAAACATTCAGTGTTCCTCCTTTCTTTAAGTAATAAAAAAGGCCGAACTTACCAAAGGTGTATCCTTCGGCAGCTCGGCCATCTTCTGGTTTAAAAAGACCCGCCGCTTTCCGCCCCCTTTTCACAAAGGGTTTGGCTTTCTCGGGCATTCTTTCTATACTCACATTATATCACCTGGAACAGGCGCTTAAGCGTCTTCTTATGCCGTCATAATAAAAATAAATCAGGTTTAACCATATCTTCCTGATTTTATGAAAAAAAGGGCGAGGCACCGCCTGGCCCCTACATTGTTTGTATCCGCATTATCAACGTTTTAATAGTTATTACCGTATCCACCTTATCGGAAAAGATATTTTAAAAACCGTCCCCTTTCCTTCCCCGCTCTCCACTTCTATTTCTCCCAGGTGCTCTTTAATTATATGCCTTACCAGCGGCATGCCGAGTCCATAACTGTTTTCCTTTGTACTGAAAAATGGATCAAATACTTTATCCAGGTCCTCTTTTTTAAACCCTGTTCCCTCATCAGCAATCACAAGAAATATTCTATTGTCCTTTTCATAAGTAGAAACTGTAATCGTGCCCTTCCCTGCAGTTGCCTCTACGGCATTGGAGAGGATATGATAAACCGCTATCCTCAGGAGGTTCTTTCTGAGGTTTATATTAAGAAGTTCATCAGGCAGGTTTGCAATTATTTTCACTCCCCTGTCCACTGCGTCCCGCTCGATAAGAGTCACCGCCTCCCTGATAACACTGTTGATATCTCCATACACGAACATAGACTTCCTGCTTTCGAGAAGGTCTTCATAATTCTGTACTATATGGTCCAGCCTCTCTGTTTCTTCCATGATATTGGAGAGTCCATCACTGACTTCTTTTCTGTCATCTATTTTCCTGAGGAGTTTTTTGCATATCATGCCGATCACAGTCGCCGGGTTTCTCAGTTTGTCAGCAACAGTCAGGGCAATGAGACTCATGGTCCTTTCTGCAACAAGCGGCTCCAGTTCCCTGTTAAACTCTTTTTCCATTTCAAGATGTTTTTTCAAAGCTTTCTCTGCTTCCTTCCTGCGGATTATGTTATCACTCGCCTTCCTGTAAAGCAGTGCTACCGAAAGCCCTATAAGCACACATAATGCAAGGATCGTATACCGCGGTCTTAAAGATCGGAAGAGATATTTTTCTCAAAGCAATGTGGTGGTCATGCAGGTAGATAATATTCCATCCCGGATAATTACTGATGCCGGCCTGATGGAGATGATACTCTTTGCCGGAACTGTCAGTGACATGCTCATCGTCTTTCATCTCTATACCGGTCCATTTCCACGGCCCGATGCCAAACTGACGCGATTCGGCAATTTCAGCTGCTTCTCTGGATGACAGCTTCCATAAAACATGGTACATCCAGTCCGGACGGTTCGCGACAAACACAACTCCGCGTGGATCCGTTAAAAGCACTAACCCTTCATACTGTCTATTGATCTCCCCTTCCATATCATTTATGAATGCCTTTATAACAACCACGCCCGCAGGAATATCACCGTTCTCTCCATATATTGGATACCCGAAATAAGCCCCTCTCTTCTTTGATGTTACGCCCAGGGCCATGTAAACATGATGCGTTACCCTTCAATGCCTTTTTAAAATATGGCCTGAATGAATAGTTTTTTCCAAGGAAGCTTACAGGAGATTTACGGTTGGAAGATGCGATAGTATTTCCGGCAGCATCCATAATATAGCAGACACTCAGTTCCAGAGTGTCTTTAAAATGGTCTAAAATAGCATTTGCCTTAGCCATGGATGTTTCATCCCCGTTCACCAGCGCATTACGGATCTCATTGATGCCTGCCAGGGTTTCGACCGACCTCTGGTGCTCCGCAAGGTAGAAATCAATATGGTTAGCCATGTCCTTCACGAGTTCATCTGCTTTATAGAATGATTCTTCCTGTGCGGATTTTTTCAGTGATGAATAATAGAGGTATCCTCCATATAGATGTTGAAAGAAAAGAGAGCAGCGCCAAAACTAATATAATTACTCTAAGTTTCATTTTAATTGCATAACTTTGATCAGCAAAGGTTATACAGCCGACTTCTCCACTAAAAGGATATCATAAATGTACTAAACAAGATATGTTATAGTGTAAAGTCGCCATGATTTACACATGTATGAATTTCCATACAGCAGCTAACTATCTGTTTTCACGATAAATTATATCAATATCCCCGGTCATGTTGTCGGTTATATTTACACAGGATCACGACTTGCTCTTTAATGAATGTAGTCAATTTAAACAGTTATACTGTGGCACAGTGATTGCATGTATATAATTGTCTAAAAATCATCAGAATTTAATTTACGCCTTTGGAGGATTATAAAATGAAAAATCGAATAACTGTATTATTATCTTTTCTCATTTCATGTTTAATAGCTGTCAGCATTTTATCCTGCAGCTCGGGAGGTTCGTCGGGCAATTCAGAGGGCCAGGGTACTGGCAGTGTAGCTGTCATTCTTACGGATCTCCCTTCAGATGATTTTCTGGAAATAAACATCACTATACGGGCAATTGAACTATTGTCAGATGGCGGTCATATCACTATCTTTTCCGAGGATGATCCTGCAGATTATCTTGCAGTGGATCTGCTGGACCTGAGAAACGAGATATCGCTGGTTATGATTGCTGAAAATGTCCCGGCAATCTCATATAACAAAATACGGCTGACCGTTGATAGTGTGGAGCTAGTGAAGCTAATAGATCATGATCTTTATTCTCATGATATAAACCTGCCGGGCAACAATAAAATTGATCTGAACCCGAGAGGGAATTTCTCAGTTCAGCCCGGCCAAATGCTTACCCTCCAGCTGGATATAGACGCCAACTACGCCATTCATGTAGTAACAACCAGAAATAGTACAGAATACAATTTAAGACCGGAAGTTTTCATTGATATCGTTGATGCTGTTGATATCGATAAAATAATGAGGTTCACGGGTATAGTCCACAACATTGACGAAGAGAAATTCGAACTCTGCAATACCGGCATACTTGCTGAACATATTGATCCTGTCAGGCATATGTGTATTTATGTATATGTTACCGAGGCAACATCTTTCTTTAGTGCAGTTGACGGAGGGCCCGTTGAGGAAGTCCATGAAGGCGATATGGTTACGGCCATCGGTTTTTATATGGCAGTCTTACCGGAAAACAGCAATGAGAATAATGAAATTAAAATTGGACTGGATGCAATAGTCGTTGAAATCGGTACATTCCTTAAATTGAAGGGCACAATAATCTCAGCTTTTAATGTCAATGATGGACAGTTTGATTTCGAAATCGCTCCAGGACAGGGATACGTAGAAGGCTACCAGATAACTGTCGAAGTACAGGACAGGACAAAGATATATACATGGGACGGAGAAAATATTGAATTATCCGGTTCCGGTGCTATTGAAAGCGGGAGGAATGCAGAAGTTGACGGAATAATGCTGAATACAAACAGTCTGAATTCTGCGTTTATTCTTATTGATATACCACAAATTCCTCCCATATAAAGAATACTGTGTAGGGGCGTGGCGATGCTTCGCCCTTTTAAACAATATAGTTCCTTCTGCATTTTTGCATTTCTGTACTTTTGCATTAATTTGACTTAACCCCACAATTTCCTGTACTATTTCATACTTCTGAAGATTTCTGAAATGACCTCAGAAATCTCCTGATTACTCAGATTCAAAGCAGATTACACAGATATATTTGGAGGAATCGTGACAATTACGGAAAAAATTCTTGCTGCCCATTCGGGCAGGGACGAGGTATCTCCGGGAGAATTAATCAATGCAAAGCTTGATATTGTTCTTGCAAATGATATCACCGCACCAATATCAATCAAGGAATTTAAAAAAACCGGCGCAAAAAATGTTTTTGATAAAGACAAAATAGCACTTATTCCCGACCATTTTGCGCCACAAAAAGACATCAAGGCTGCTGAACAGTGCAAGATGCTCAGGGATTTTTCAAAGGAACACGATCTTGGACTTTATTTTGAAGTGGGAAGAATGGGTGTTGAACACGCACTTCTTCCAGAACAGGGCATTGTGCTTCCGGGCGACCTCGTTATCGGTGCTGACAGCCATACATGCACATATGGGGCCCTTGGTGCTTTTTCTACCGGAGTCGGCTCAACAGATGTGGCCTCTGCCATGGTCAGCGGGGAATGCTGGTTCAAGGTGCCGGAGTCAATGAAATTTGTTTATTACGGAAACCTGAATAAATGGGTAAGCGGCAAGGACCTGATCCTGCATACGATCGGCGATATAGGCGTTGACGGAGCACTTTACAGGGCAATGGAATTTGAAGGAGAAACTATCAGATCTCTCCCGATGTCAGGCAGACTGACCATGTGCAACATGGCAATTGAGGCAGGCGGCAAAAACGGCATCATTGTTCCGGATGAGACTACCGAGCAGTATGCATCAGACAGGGCAAAGAGGAAATACAAGTTTTACACATCCGACAAAGACGCAGCATACGTTGAGGTCAAAGAATACGACTGCTCAAAAATAGAGCCGACTGTATCCTGCCCCCACCTTCCTTCCAATACCAGACCAGCGGCAGAGCTTTCATCCGTCTCAATCGATCAGGTTGTGGTAGGCTCCTGTACGAATGGAAGAATCGAA
This sequence comes from Nitrospirota bacterium, assembly GCA_039715075.1. Classification (GTDB taxonomy): domain Bacteria; phylum Nitrospirota; class Thermodesulfovibrionia; order UBA6902; family UBA6902; genus JBDLIC01. Next base: position 7,897 of record JBDLIC010000087.1, on the reverse strand, counting down.
GACATAAGGGAAGCCGCAGAAATTATAAAAGGTAAAAAGGTCCATCCGGAAACAAGGATGATCGTGATCCCTGCTACACAGCAGATATATCTGGAAGCGGTGAAGGAAGGACTGGCCGAGATATTTGTAAATGCGGACGCGGTATTCTCGACCCCGACATGCGGGCCGTGTCTCGGCGGGCATATGGGAGTTCTCGCAAAAGGTGAAAAAGCGATCGCAACAACTAACAGGAACTTCGTCGGCAGAATGGGAGATCCTGAAAGCGAAGTCTATCTCTCGAATCCTGCAGTTGCCGCTGCATCCGCTGTAAAAGGTAGAATAGCGGTTCCCGAGGAGGTATTATGATATTAAAAGGTAGAGTCTGGAAATTCGGCAATAACATAGATACGGACGCAATCATACCGGCACGGTATCTCAATACGTCTGATCCCGATGAGCTGGCAAAACATCTCATGGAGGATGCTGACAAAGAATTTCCTTCAAAGGTTAAAACAGGTGATTTCATTATTGCCGAAGCAAACTTCGGATGCGGCTCTTCCAGAGAGCATGCCCCGATAGCGATTAAGGCAGCGGGTATCCAGGCGGTTATCGCAAAGAGCTTTGCGCGCATCTTTTACAGAAACTCATTCAATATCGGTCTTCCCATTTTTGAATCAGAAGAAGCTGCTGAGAAAATCCGGGAAGGCGATGAAATAGAAGTAGATGCTGACAATGGAATTATAAGGAATATAACAAACGGCGAAGAATATACCGCAAAACCCATCCCTCCTTTTATGCAGGAGTTAATATCTGCAGGAGGCCTTATAGAATGGACAAAGAGGCGGATAAAGGCTTCATAGCTTCTTATCTCAAGCTTTCCGGAAAAGCACTTAAAGAAAAAATACGCCTTGCCGAAGAAATCCTGAAAAACTGTACGCTATGTCCCCGCAAATGCAGAGTTGACAGGACTGCAGGTGAACCTGGTTTTTGCGAAACAGCTGACAGACCCTTTGTCTCGAGCTGGAACCCCCACTTTGGAGAGGAGGCCCCTCTTGTCGGACATCACGGCTCAGGAACGATCTTCCTCACTCACTGCAGCCTTGGATGCCTTTTCTGCCAGAACTGGACCATTAGCCACCAGGACGAGGGTAACATTTATTCATTCGAAGCCTTCGCAGACATAATGCTTACCCTCCAGAATTACGGCTGCCACAATATCAACTTTGTTACACCGACCCACCAGGTACCCATGATCCTCAGGTCCCTTGAAACAGCAATCGAAAAAGGCCTGACCGTACCTCTGGTTTATAACTGCGGCGGCTATGAGTCAATTGAGACACTACAATTACTGGACGGCGTAATCGACATTTACATGCCGGATTTCAAATATGCAGAGTCCGGGCCTGCTGCTGAATATTCGAGTGCTGAAGACTATCCTCAAGTCGTTAAGGCCGCCATAAAAGAGATGCACCGTCAGGTCGGAGACCTTGTAACAGACCATGACGGAATAGCAAAAAGGGGGCTTATCGTAAGACACCTTGTATTGCCGGAAGGGCTGGCAGGCACAAAAGCTGTAGTAAAGTTCCTTGCCGAAGAAATATCCCCTGACACCTACACAAATATAATGGACCAGTACTACCCCTGTTACAAAGCACAGGAACACCCTCCCCTCAACAGAAGGCTGAAGAGCTCAGAGTACAGAGAGGCCCTCAAGGCAGCCAGGGATGCGGGACTCAAAAGACTGGATTAAGAGTCTGTAACGCTTGCCCCTCCCGGACTTCAAATTTAATTAAAGCAAAAATCGTAAGTTGGCCTCTGGCCTGAGTTTTTTGATAATTATCTGAATTTTATAGCTTTTTTGGATTCTGTATGTTTATGTGCGTTCCTGTTAATTCTGTCCATTTCGCTACATTCTGCTATATTTGAGATATTAATAATTCTTATGAATGTGATTATAAGAGAAGCGGGACAGGGTCCGGGTACAGGGTGAATAGCAGAGATGACTTAAAAACAACCAAGGTCACAATTTTTTATTTTTATTTTTAGTTTATCGGCCGTTTTGCCAGCTAATTTATATTTAACATCAGCTTCTTCCGCAATCTTCCTGAGTACAGCACAGTTTACTTTTCCATCTATTGCTGCTTCTTTAATGAGATTCTCCAATAATTTATTCTTTGACATGTGAGGTGGGTTTATTATTTTAGTTATTTGTATTTTTTGATGCATATTAACAGATAGTTATTAAAAAATCCACAGAATGCAATAATTGCACATTTTTTAACATTTAACTATTCGGGCTTTGTCTGTGAAATTTTGTTGATATCAAACGCGGATTCTTGTACTATGTACAAAAGCATTAATTTGAAAACCATTATCAAGGGGAGGTAGATATGCCGCAAAAGAAACTTCCAAAAATGTACAGGGACATCAATAAAAGGTATAAGAAACTGACAACTGCTGTTGAAAATCTTGGTAAAACAACCAGGGAGCTTGGACCGATAAGCAAGAAAAATTCTCACTTGATCCAGCTTGCAGCAGCAGCGGCTATACGTTCGGAAGGGTCTGTGCACAGCCACGTCAGAAGGGCGCTTGAATGCGGTGCAAAGAAAAATGAGATTTACCACTCAATAATTCTACTGACAAGTACAATTGGATTTCCCGCTGTATCAGCAGCAATAAGCTGGGCTGATGATGTAATTGAGAAAAAATAAAGATTGCTGCATCTAAATGGTTCTCCAGTGTTACCTCCTGGTAAAAAAGGGGGGGGGTATGAATGCGATCGCAAAAGTCTGTCTCCTGTCCTATGCATTAATGAGTAGAAATTTACCATTATTCAGACAGACAGAAAAATTATGAAACAATTCATGATAATTTTGTTGTCCTTATTGATAGTTGTATTAACAATTGCTTCCATAACCTCTGCTGACACAACTATCCTTTGTGCATCAACTACCAGCACCCAAAACTCGGGACTTTTTGAACATATACTTCCGCTATTTGAGAAAAAGACAGGTATTAAGGTGAAGGTTATTGCCGTAGGTACCGGAGCTGCACTTGAGATCGGGAAGCGGGGAGATGCGGATGTTGTTATTGTGCATTCCAGGGATGATGAATTGAGAATGGTGGAAGAAGGATGGTTCGTTAATCGTCATGACCTTATGTATAATGATTTTGTTGTTGTCGGCCCCCCTTCAGACCCTGCAGGCATTCAAGAGTTTAACGATGTGAAAGAGACGTTTAAAAAGATTGCCATGGTAAATGCACTGTTTGTCTCAAGAGGAGATAACTCCGGTACTCATAAGAAGGAGATCGGCATATGGAAAAAAACTGGTATTAGTACTATGAAAAAGGGCTGGTATCTTGAAGTTGGACAGGGGATGGCAAAAACATTAAGAATAGCAGGAGAAAAGCAGGCTTATACACTTGCAGACAGAGGCACGTATCTGTCATTAATTGACAAGGAAAGACTGGGCCTGACGATAATCCTTGAGAAAGACCCGGTCATGTTCAATCAGTACGGAGTCATGGCCGTTAATTCTGAAAAGCATTCTCATGTCAAATATAGTGAAGCAATAACATTCATCAACTGGCTGATCTCTGAAGAAGGGCAAAGGTCCATTGGTTCCTTTAAAGACAGCAAGGGAAATCAGTTATTTGTTCCGAATGCCCGTAAGCATTAATGACAAATAGTAATTAAAATTCCAAATGACAAATTTCAAATCACAAATAAACATCAATAAACAAATTACAATGACCAAAACAAAATGTTTGGAATTTCTATATTGTGATTTGTATTTTATTTGTTATCTGGTGCTTGGGATTTGGTATTTAATATTATGGACTTTTTAATAAACTCCATCATTAAAGCACTGGAGCTTATTGTTTCTCTTGACCCTGAACTGACAGGCATTGTCGTGCTGTCTTTTAAGGTTTCAGGGTTTGCCATTATTATATCTACAATTATTGCACTCGTTATTACATTAGTTCTTGATCTAAAAAATTTTGCTGGAAAAAATATAATTGTGACCTTGATCAATACTCTGATGGGCTTGCCCCCTGTTGTTGCGGGATTAATGCTTTACCTGATTTTTTCGAGGTCAGGGCTCCTCGGTTTCATGAGTATTCTATACACTCCTGCTGCCATGGTTGTTGCCCAGATAGTCCTTGCAACACCGATCATTGCAGCGCTGAGTTATGCAGCTGTAGTGTCCGCAGACCCCGGTCTGAAATTTACTGCTTTAACACTTGGGGCTGCGCCCTGTCAGGCCACTATAAAGGTAATGAAAAATGTTAGATATTCAATCCTGGCCTCGGTTCTGGCCGGGCTCGGCAGGGTAATGGCTGAGGTAGGGGCTGTATTGATAGTCGGCGGTAACATTGCCGGTTTCACAAGAGTCATGACTACTGCAATAGCCCTTGAAGCTGACAAGGGAGATTTTGAACTTGCTATAGCCCTTGGCATGATCCTCCTGTGTATAGCTTTTGTTCTGAACGCGGCCCTTTTTCATTTTCAAAAAAAGGGGGTACAGAGATGATCGAAAGAATCCAGGCCCTTAATATTAAGAAGCAATATAATTCAAAATTTGAGCTTGATTGCTCGCTGGATATAAAAAATGGCCCTATCTATACAATAGTCGGCCCCAACGGCAGCGGTAAATCCACCCTGCTGAGAATACTCAGCCTGATTGAGAAGCCGGACAATGGAAGTGTCATTTATCACGATGGCGGGAAACCACTTGCAGCCCCGTTTAAGGATATTGAAATCAGTAGAATGGCTGTGCTTGTGGCCACAAGATCAAATATATTTAATGATACGGTGTACAACAATATAGCTTACGGTCTGAAACTAAGGAAGTTTAATAAAAAGGAAATAAAAGACCGCGTTATGAGTGTATTGAAAGATGTCAGGCTGGATGGAAAGGAACGCATGAATGCCATGGGACTATCTTCGGGAGAATCTCAGAGGCTGGCGCTTGCCAGGGCATTTGCCATTAATCCTGATATCCTGTTCCTTGATGAACCAACAGCATCGCTTGACCCGGACAACACCAGAGTTATAGAGGACATCATTACTGAATGGCAGCGCAAATCTGATAAAATTATTATCATCGTCACCCACAGCCTGCCCCAGGCAAAAGCCATCTCTGATTTTGTCATATTTATATATAAAGGAAAGATTATTGAGCTTTCAGGTGTCGATAATTTTTTTGAAAAACCTTCCACAAAACTTGCAGAAAAATTTGTATTTGGAGAGGTATATTGAAAAGGCCAAAGCCTGAAAACTGTTTACCCTGTTAACACATTAATTTAATTAGGGAAAATAGTCTAACTATCAATGTCGTTTTTTCTTGACAAAAAAACACAGAATGATATAATTTTCATTAATCGAATCGGGGAAGATGTCCTTAAATAATCATTTCAAAAAAAGATAATTATTCCATAAAATCCATAAGGTTTATTATTACAAATAAATAATTAAAAACCTTTAAAAAGAGGGGGAAGTTTTATGGATGTGTCGAGACGAAGTTTCCTTACGGCAACAGGGGGATCACTGTTGCTGAGTACCCTGGGAATTAATCTCCAGCCAGCCCGTTCCTACGCACAAAGCCTGCCTATCCGCTATGCAAAAGAGACTCAGACAATCTGTCCTTATTGTGCTGTAGGCTGTGGAATCATTGTGCACACGCAAAACGGCAAGGTCATTAATACCGAGGGAGATCCTGACCATCCGGTAAATGAGGGCACGCTCTGCTCAAAAGGCGCTTCTCTTTATCAGGTAGTCAATAATCCGACGAGACTTACCAAACCGCGTTACCGTGCAGCAGGGGCAAAGGAATGGAAAGAGGTTGAGTGGGACTGGACCCTGGATGCGCTCGCAAAGAGGATAAAGGCCTCCCGCGACAAGACGTTCGTAAAAAAGAACAAGAAGGGACAGGTCGTCAACCGCTGTGACGGACTTGCTTCAGTCGGAAGCGCGGCGCTTGATAATGAGGAGTGCTACATTTATCAAAAATGGCTCCGCTCATTGGGACTTGTCTATATTGAACACCAGGCCCGAATATGACACTCCGCAACTGTAGCGGCTCTGGCAGAGTCGTTTGGTCGCGGTGCAATGACAAACCACTGGGTGGACATTAGAAATTCTGATGTTATCCTGATTATGGGAAGCAACGCTGCGGAGAACCATCCCATCAGCTTCAAATGGATCATGAAGGCCAGGGAAAGAGGCGCAAAGCTCTTAAGTGTTGATCCCCGTTATACAAGGACATCATCCAAGTCGGATATATATGCCCCTATACGTTCAGGCGCTGATATCCCGTTCCTGAACGGGCTGATCAAATATATCCTTGATAACAATCTGTACGATGATTTTTATATCAAGAATTACACCAATGTGCCTTTCCTCGTGAATGAAAATTTCAGGATGCCTGCTGATCTGGACGGTGTGTTCTCCGGTTATGACGCAAAAAAGAGGAAGTACAACAAAAAAGCATGGGCATTCCAGAAAGACGCTGACGGTGTGGTAAAGAAGGATTTAAGTCTTAAAAACCCTTTTTCAGTCTTCCAGTTAATGAAAAAACATGTGTCCCGTTACAATCTCGATACTGTTGAAAAGGTTACCGGTACCCCCAAGGATAAAATATTGGAGATTTACAAGGTCTACGCTTCTACGGGCACACCTGACAAAGCGGCCACAATTATGTATGCAATGGGATGGACGCAGCATACTGTCGGCACACAGATCATCAGGAATATGGCCATGATACAGCTCTTGCTCGGCAACATGGGCATATCAGGCGGAGGAGTAAATGCCCTGAGGGGTGAGAGTAATGTCCAGGGCTCAACCGATCACTGTCTTCTCTTCCATATCCTGCCGGGTTATCTCAAGACCCCGAGGGCATCTGATGTTGACCTGAAAACGTACAATGATCACTATACTCCAAAGACAAAAGAACCGATGAGCGCAAACTGGTGGGGCAATTATCCCAAATACTCGGTAAGTCTGCTCAAGGCACATTATGATGCAGCGGCTGCAAAAGAGAATGACTTCGGCTACAGCTGGCTGCCGAAGCTGGATGACGGCCAGAATGCTTCATGGCTCATGATATTTGATGAAATGATCCAGGGCAAATTCAAGGGTTTCTTTGCCTGGGGCCAGAACCCCGCCTGTTCCGGTTCAAATGCCGGCAAGGTAAGAAAGGCAATGGCAAAGCTTGACTGGATGGTCAATGTTAATCTCTTTGATAACGAGACTGGTTCGTTCTGGAAGGGACCGGGGATGAACCCGGCAGATATCAAGACAGAAGTATTTCAGTTCCCATGCGCAGGTTCATGTGAAAAGGAGGGGAGTATTACAAACTCCGGAAGATGGGCGCAGTGGAGGTACAAGGCCGTTGATCCGCCCGGACAGGCAATGCCTGACTCAGAGATAATGAACGAGCTTTTCTGGCGCGTTAAGAAACTCTATGAAAAAGAGGGCGGTGCTTATCCCGATCCTATTACAAAACTTTCCTGGGACTATGGCCCGAAAGACCTGAAAGGAAAGGTAAAGAAAATAGATGCCCATGCGATAGCAAAGGAGATAAACGGGTATTTCCTTGAGGACAAGGAGGTCAAGGGTAAACTGTACAAAAAAGGGACCCTTGTGCCGAGCTTCGGTTTTCTCCAGGCGGACGGTTCGACTTCATCCGGGAACTGGTTATACAGCCAGTCATACACTGAGAAGGGCAATATGATGGCCCGCAGGTCAAGAAAGGACCCCACAGGTCTCGGTCTGTACTCCGAATGGTCATGGTGCTGGCCTGTAAACAGAAGAATCATTTATAACCGCGCATCTGTCGATGAAAAGGGGATGCCCAGGAATCCGAAGCGGCCCCTTGTTTACTGGAATGGCAAAAAGTGGATCGGTGATGTTCCG
>JBDLIC010000086.1:0-15447 GCA_039715075.1 Nitrospirota bacterium | reverse complement strand
GCCAATTTCTCCGGATAAAATGTCCCTTTCCAGGAGGAATAACTGAAACCGCTGCATCCGATCCTTACATCAGGCATACGGTAATTGTATCACTCTTTGCAAATACTGCAGCTCTATAGTGCAAAAGCACAAAAGAACGACAGTACAAAGCCAGGGGCATATTGCGATACCCCCTGCTATCGGGCTTCCATACTTCCGCGCTTCCCCGCTTTCGCACTTATGTGATTTCAATATGCAAGTCTGCCCCGATAGACTTTCTCTTTATGTTCTTATTAATTTTTTTAAATATACAAGTCGGGTATTTTGTGCTAAATGAATTATATAGAATAACGCACCCGATAAAGCCAAACCCTCCGTGAGAAGGGGACGGAAAGCGCGCGGTCTTTAAGAAAAAGATGGACGAGCTGCCGAAGGATAAATCTTTAGCAAGCCCGGCTTTTTTGTTTGCTTAAACAAAAAAGGGATAAAAAATAACTTTTCACATAACAATTAATTAAATCATATAAACAGCTGTTCAAATTAAAAGCTTAAAAGGAGGTAGCAATGAAAGATCTAAAAGCAAAAGACATAATGATAAGACCTGTTGTTTCAGCTCGTAAGAATGCATCAGCAAGAGATATTACTCTTCAGATATTATCAGGTCTTTACAGCGGGATGCCTGTTACAGATGAAAATGGACACGTTATCGGTGTTGTGACGGAATTTGACCTGTTAGGGCAACTTGCTGAAGGAAAAGAACTTACAAAACTTACAGCTGAAGATGTTATGCAAAAAGAACCTAAAACTGTAGATGTGAATACTCCATTGAATGATGTTTTAAAAGTCATGTTAGAAAACTTCATAATAAGAGTTCCTGTAACTGAGAAAAAGCGCCTTGTGGGTGTTATCGCAAGGTGTGATATCCTGAAGATATATATAGAGCCGGAATTCGCAACATATATGTAGAACAACGTATATTATGTTTCATAAATTGCGGGAGTTAATAGTGCAAATGCAACTATTAACTCCCGCACATAAATGTATATATGGGGGAAAAGAGCTTTCAAGCTAATATTCAGGGCAATCTCCTATTTCTTTGCCAGCGGCCCCCTGCTTACTAATAATTTTATTTTCTTCAATAAATCCTGTGATTTTTGATCAAGCTCCTTAAAATCGAACTTATGCCAGGACTCTGCAACATTATTGTATAAAACGAGGACCTCGTCCACTTTTGCCGGTTCCGTAAAATGAAACTCGATCAATACCCATTTTTTATATACATGAGCAACATTTATTCGATGAAGTATCTTATCAGCTTCCCCGACTACTTCAGGGAGGTTCTTTGAATATTCATTATGACAATTTTTACAGGACCTCGAGATAACAGAAGTGAAATACACATCTGCGTTCATTGAACCATGACATGTTGAGCAATGAGGCCCAGTCCCTTTTTCAAGTAGAGCTTTGTAATGTTTACTTTTTGTAAAATTCTTCAGGATCGCTTCATGACATTTACCACACCTTTCAGGAATCTTTTTAAAAGAGAATCTGTCCGCAGCAGTTAAAGACGAAAAATCATCCTTATGTGCGCTTTCCTTGTCACTTTTTGCCGGATCTCCGCCGTGACAATCTATACACTTGACCTTTTCAATCTCATGAGTAGAGTTTATCCAGTTGCTGTAGTAATCAAATAAGACACGGTTCTGAGTTTTAAACTTTACATCCTTATGGCATTCAACACATGTATCCTTCGCATCTGCATAAGAGACAGATATCCCCATAAAAAAAACAGTTAAAAAAAGAAGCATCACTTTGTACGAAATTTCCCTGATAAACTTCATTTTCTTCACCTCACTTTTTAAAAGGATTCAATCTTATTGCATCAGGATTTCCATATAATACGCATATCATATAAAGCCCTTTTTGTCTATTTTAAAATGCTAATTCAAATATTAAAGAGAGCAATTATCATGGAATTGATTGCCGGGACATGGTTCCCGTGCTCCTGTTAAGATTATAAAAATTTGCCAGTTTAGGAATTAACGGTTAAAATTCAATTATAAATAAAGATCAGGTTTAAAAAACTTTATGTATAGGGAGGGTATCTTATGGACAAGATAATAATAATCACAGCCGACCTGGGCCATTTTAAGGCTTATAGAATTACAAAAGATCCTCTGGAAGCAAGTCCGGAAATTACTTTGATTGAAAGTTATGATTCTATTGAAGGACACGGTAAGTTAGGGGACAAATTAAGTGATGCCGCAGGAAGATTCGGAAGAGGTGGCGTTAAAGAAGGAACGGCAAAGGGCTCCGGAGAACGTCATAATATCGAACTGGAAACAGAGAAGAGGCTCATAAAAATGATAGCGAAGGATATAGATGATTTAACTGTCAGTGAGGGATGTGACAAATGGTACCTGGCTGCCGGCGAGAAAATAAACAGACAGATTGTCGAAAACCTGAAACCTGAGGTAAAAGACAAACTGCTTAAAAACATTACCGCTAATTTAACAAAAATTGGCAAGTCTGAAATCTTAAGTCACTTCACTTGAAAAAGAGTGCCGCTTAAATGCCCGCATGCATTCTGGAATTATACTTTTCTTCATGAATTGGGCCATAGCTGGGTCAGTGTTGAATATAAAAACCTTGAGACCGAGGAAATATTTACGGATCTTGTCGCAATCTCTGCTCTTGGAAAAATTGTATCGCTACCTGCGAAACTGTTTAAAGAAACTATTATACTCCGCAGCTATATAGGGGGAGAGCAGGGAAAGGAATATTTTGGCAGGAAATTGCAAAAAAATGTTCTGAAAAATCCGGAGGCATATTTGAAAAAACTAATAAAGCTTCTTGGATTCTAAAGACTCTGGACTCCAGAACTTCCTCTCTTCCGTCCTGGAATAATGGGCAGACCCTATTGATTGGTTGAACCGATTCTTTCATTTGTCAATGATCTCAATGACGTACGCAATCGAATGAGACTCTCCGGATGGTCCAGAACAATAATATCTGTACCGGCTTCTAAACAGGCAATAGCTGTTATGACCTCCCAGTTAATTCCCAGATTTTCACTTTTATGTGCCTCTCTTGTTTTCCATGATTCCTGCCCGACAAAATTGAGCATTACTGATGAAAGCATACGATCGCCCCCCAGTGCGGCCAAACGGCATTTTTCTATGATTGAATAACAGTATTCTATTCCGTATCCGAGGGCTGCTGTCGCATGATGCATGACAATCTTCTCTAAGGGCAAACCTGTATTATGAATTAAGATATTCAATTGTTTGGCCAAATTGACATCAAGTGGAGTTTCTGCAATGAGTGAATGACCATTGGCTAAACAACTCACAGCAAGGATGCGATAATTTTCCTCCGTGGCAACTCCCAAAAGTGCATTTTCTCCTTTCATTACATCACTCAGAAGGGGAAGCAGTTCTTCATCTTTTGTGTCATCGCCGCACCCGGTGATTATTAAAGGAAGATCTGTTACATCTTTTGCCTTTTTTAATAATTCAGCAGATTGCTCCTCAGTCGCAATATTTAAATCCGGATCAGCTGAGATGAATCGCAGACAGAGTAAATCAGGCGAATATGATTCCGCCTTTTTTATGCGTGAAAGGAAATTTTCCTCAGCCCATATCTTTTTTAAATATTGATTATGATCAGGCAGTATAACATCACGAACTTCCAGTGCCAAAAGAGGTCTTTGATAGGGAGTGGAAAGAAAAGGCAGAGAGGTATGTCCTCCGCAAACGACTTTTTTTCTTTTTCCTCCGCCTATATTCAGAGCAGATACTTTTCCCTGATACTCTTCCCTTATCATTTCAATCCTGTTTCCAATGTCTCTTTAAAAATTGAGGTATCAAAGGAGCTTCCCCTGATCCTATAAGCACTTTCCATCCACTTTCATCTTCCAGCTTCGCCTTTAAGGAGGCAACACATCCGGGAATAATAATTTTCCGGTGTTTGACCTTTTTTTCTATGTCTGAATTTTTTATCGACCTCGTTATGACTTCTGCATTGAACTTGTCTGCTGCCCATGCAGAAAGTACCGAGAGTCCGTCAGATTCGGTAACCAGGAGATAAGAAGAGATGTGCGATGCTTCGACTTCTGATCGGACCATATAAAAGGTGAGCGCAAAGTTCGTGGTTACCAGAACGGGAGAGTCTTTTCCCGGTTTCCCGATCTCGTATAATTTGGGCTCCATCATCAGCGGTTTCCGGGGATCACTATAGATATTGAACCGCAGTGTAAACAGGGGAAGGAGCTCTTGATAGTCAGTCGTTTCCAAAATAATAATCCCCGCATATTTACAGATAAAATTAGCGGCCAATGCCAGGTCCTTTCCTGCCCGGCCGATTAATGGAAATCCCAGAGCCCGATAATTATTTTCCAGGGCCAGTTTCCAGGATTGAGATAATGTCATTAATGCCTCTTTAATATTTAGTACTTCCGGATAAAGAATTATATTATTTAAACCATGGGATTGTGCCTGTCCTGATTTCGCAGCAATTTCATCCAGACTTCTGCCCTTAATTGCCGGGACTGAATCAGATTCAATAGCAAATTTTATCCATTCTTCCGAAGAACCTCCTAAAATTACCGGCATCTGGTTCTTCAGCACATCCCTTGCTTTTCTGATTGTATCCAAATTTTCACTGATGAGCAGCAGTGGAAAATTTTGAGCTAAATGAACACATTGAACAAAGGCATCAGGATCTTTTGAATCATTTTTTATTGCTATCATGTCGACTTTGAAAGTTTTGTCTATTAGCTCAAACTTCATATCCTTTATTGTTTTTATTGTTTCTTTTAATTCTTCTCCGGGTGTAGTGTCGCTCAGGAGAACGGCAAATGCGGGCTGATGATAAAACGTCTTTTCGTGGCGGAAGAGCACAACTTCTCCCCCTATCTCTATTTTATTATCTTTCATGCCGAATTTTATCGTTTTCATCGGCGGCCGGGAAGATTCAGAGAGCAGTCTCTTTGCTTCTTCAGAGATATCAGGACACTTATCGAGCGATACTCTTCTCTGGGCTAAAGCCATGGCAAAAGCAAGGCAGGTAGGGAAGTTGCATTTCCTGCAATTCGTTTTCGGAAGATGATTATAGATCTGGAGGCTCGTTAACATTACATTAAGGGATTCATAGTTAATACAGGATGTTTCACTGTACAAAGGAAATCCAGCAATGCTTCGGGATCAGCAGCTATATCCTCATCAGCTATCATATCCATAAGACCCGGAATGCCTTCTTCTTCACACCTCTTCCTGAATCTCTCTCCTAAAAATTGTTTCAGTTCCCTGTTCATCCAGATGATCCTTTTTATTCCGCCGTCTGCTTTCAGAAATTTTTTTGATAAGAGATAGAGCCGCCCCACGCCGATAAATCCCGGAGTCTGCTCTCCTCCGCCTATGCTTCCGGCTAACGTGGTAAAGGTCATCCCGGCGGGTGTCATGCCCTGAAATTGCCTGTGAACTACCATAAAACCATTAACTTCAGGAATAAAGGAAATAATGCATTCAAAACATCCGCAGCTTGTCTCAGGAAAGGTCATACATGAATAAGCGTGGAATTTTTCGGTCCTCTTTCCGGATTTTTCCCGGACTGCTTTGTTTACCCCCTCCCATTCTCCACGTTCAGGATCAAGAACCTTTCTTTTATGAACAGGCTGGTTGGGCCCGACAGGATTGATTTCATGGGAGACCTTGCAATCGAGCCAGTTGTAAGCGCCGCAGAGCCCCAGCCTTTCAGGCTTGACAATACAGACATGATAGGGTGCAAAACTCTGGCACAATGTGCAGGAATAAAATTCGTCAACTGCTTCGTCGGTCAAGCCTGCAATTCTTTCATCCCGCTGCTGATATGTCTTTCCGGCTGTCTCAAGCAATTTCTCAACGTTCTCTTTGTCCGTGCTTATCGTAACCTGGACCTTATCGAGGATATTTCCAAAATCTTCATGCAGCCGGTGATGAATAATCACTCCAAGATGGCGCAGCCTGAATCCTTTGTTATATGCTTTCCTGGAAATGCGTATCCAGTTTATATCTCTCTGTCCTATATGAAAAAGGCCCTGGGCATAATTAATATAACTATGGATCCGGCGCTCCAGTACCGGCTCAAAATCCCTTTCCATTTTTCTTCCTGCAACTTCAACCCAAAGGGCCAGGGGATATGCCTCTCCTTCGCTCATTTCGTTAATCTCTTTTCCCCCTGTCTGGATTCTCCCGTCTTCAATTTCTTCTAAATGTCCTGAGGTCACAAATTCAAAACTGGTGGAATAGTTGCCGCCAAACTGGACAAACATATCCTCTCTTCTTACCCGTTCTCCTTCAAAGGCAGCAGAATAGAGAACCGGCAACGGGATCTTGCTGATCTTTGTCTTTATCCCCCTGATTTGGAGGGCTGCCTCAGAGATTTTCGTTATGTCCGGTTCTCCTGCAAGCGCTTCATATTTACAGATTCCCGGAAGTTCGATCTTTGGCATGTCAGCATTGACAATTACGGGAAACCCCAGATTTATCGCACCCCAGACAGCCGCTGTTTCTTCAGGAGTTATCTCACCCAGTTTAACTCCTACTGCCGGTACTTTGTCACGGGTGTATTTCAGGAGATTTTCTCTGTCACCTTTCTGAACTGCCCCAAATGTAAGGGCAACTCTTACTGCCCAATGAAGAGGAAAAACAGCGCTGATAATGTCGCGGCCATAAGGGACAAGATAATGTTCCCACCCCATCTTAACGCCCGCTTCTTTGAGCTGATCAATAAAAGAAAGCCCCTTGCTGTTGCCGCCGACAAAGGTGAGAATATCTTTTCTCTGAAAATCCTGTACGAGTTCAGCTGCGGAAACCGGATCAGGCGCAGCGCCAATGAGCAGGGCAAATCCCGGTATTTTCCCTCCCGCCAGTTTCAGTCCTAAAGAACGGAGCATGCTGTCACTAAAAAACCCCGCGCAGTCCTGCTGGGGTTCTTCTTTAGTGAGATAACGAATAGCGGCAATGATTTCCGCACAAAGGAGAGTAGCCATACCGGCATGAAGGGCCTGATCTACGTCCTTCGGGGATTTTTTCTCCAGGAATGTTTTTGCGGTGACCAGTATTTTTGATAAATCAATAACGTGTGCTGCCTCCTCACCTAAAAATCCATAAGCAAGGGGTAAATAATATGCAGTATCAGGAAAGACAACCGGTGCCTGTTCTCCCTTTTCATCGATAATTTGCCGGGTAAGATCTTCAGTCAGTTTAAGAACAGTTTTTGCGCCTTCAATCCCTCGTTGAATAAATTCATTTATCATGATGTCTTCCTTATTCCCTTCTCTAAACAAATCATATCAAAAAACGGATACACATTAAATACCTGAGATATTAAATCTTATATTCCACACGTTTAACTTGCTGGTTGACAGAGCATGATAAAGGGTGTAGTTTTGAATTAAAGGAATGTAATTATACCCGATGATTCTGAAGTGAAGGAAAAGCAATATAATTTTTGAATATATTAATTTTGAATAAAGCGAAGAAACACGCATTTATGATAGCTGTAGTTATGCTTTGCATGGTGACAGGATTTGCATTATCGCAGGCAAAAGGAATGACTAACACTATGCCGGAATATAAGTCTGAAACGATCAAACTGCCTGAACCGGCACAAGACAGTAATACATCCATTGAAGAAGCTTTACTTAAAAGAAGGTCGGTAAGGACTTATAAAGACAGCCCGCTGACACTTAAAGAAATTTCACAGCTTCTCTGGGCTGCTCAGGGCATTACTGGTCCCAGGGGTCTCAGGGCAGCGCCTTCCGCAGGGGGGCTCTATCCGCTTGAGATTTATGTTATTGCCGGAAATGTGGATTACCTCCCGGACGGGATTTATAATTACAAGCCCCTTAAGCATGAATTAGCAAGGATTGTAAAAGGCGACAAAAGAAATGAACTCTGCAACGCATCCCTTGGCCAGTCTTCTATCAGGACTGCTGCTGCAGTTATAGTGTTTTCCGCAGTTTATGAACGAACAACCATAAAATATGGCGATAGAGGCAAAAAATATGTATATATAGAAACCGGTCATGCAGCCCAGAATGTCTTTTTGCAGGCAGTTTCTCTTGACCTCGGTACAGTGGTCATAGGGGCCTTTCATGATGACGCTGTTACGGAACTTTTGAAGATGCCTGACAGAGAAAAGCCGCTTTATATAATGCCTGTGGGCAGAATAAAGTGAAAACATACTCTAATACTCTTGATGATATGGGGAGCACACGGGATAGCGAATCACGGTATTTTATGTGGTTTTTTCCAGGAAAACCCTTAGAAGCTGGCTCCTTGACGGATTCCTCAGTTTTCTCAGCGCTTTGCCTTCAAGCTGTCTTATACGCTCTCTCGTAACCTTGAACTGCTTGCCCACTTCTTCGAGTGTCTTAGAAACCCCGTCTCCAATACCAAAACGTCTCTTAATGATTTCAGCTTCCTTTTTAGTCAGGGAGGATAATACTTTTTTAATCTGCTGTCTTAGTTCCTGCTGAATAACCGCATCCAGTGGTATCAACGATGCTTTATCTTCTATAAAATCTTCCAGATGGCTGTCATCATCACTCCCGATCGGTGTCTCAAGAGATATGGGCTCCCTGCATATTTTCTGGATTGTCCGGACTTTATCAAGGGAAAGCCCCATTCTCCCGGCGACTTCATCCTGTTTAGGTTCTCTTCCGAGTTCCCGTATAAGATGCTTCGTAACCTGTGTCAATCTGTTGATGGTTTCTATCATATGGACAGGCAGCCTTATGGTCCTGACCTGATCTGCCAGGGCACGTGTAATGCCCTGTCTTATCCACCACGTTGCATATGTGCTGAATTTGTATCCTTTTTTATAATCAAACTTGTCTACTGCCTTCATCAACCCTATGTTGCCTTCCTGAATGAGGTCGGACAGTCCGAGTCCCCTGCCGATATGTTTTCTGGCAATACTTATTACGAGACGCAGGTTTGCTTCTGTCAGCATTTCCTTTGACTCAAGAATTTGAACTTCGCTTTCCTGTATTGTTTTCAATGCGTCTTTGATCCTGCTGCCCTTCAGTCCCAGCTCAGTTTCAATAATTGCCATATCACTGGTCAGTTTGTTATCAAAAGTCTTTTGTTTCAGGCCGTTTCTGCTGCCATTACCATTACCGTTTTTTTTCAGTTTCTTAAGCGGAGTTTTCTTTAAGCTGTCGAGAATGTTTTCATATATATATGCCAGTTTCTTAAACTGAGATGTGAATTGTTCAATAATTTCTTCTCTCAAACGAAGGTCGACAACCCTCTTTATTATTCTGGCTGTTATCCTTTCAAACTGCATACTTATTAATTCAGTATCTTTTTTGCTTAACCGTTTATTCCCAAGTTTTTCTAGATATTCAGTCCTTTTGGGAACCAGGGTCTTGATTGCACGGATGTTTTTCAGAAATGCTTCCTGTATCTCCCTTTTCTCATTTTCGGAAAGATCTTTTTGAGTGGTGCATATCTTACACATTGATATCTGCTTTGCCTTTAGCATTCCGGGGTAGGCAAATATCTGATGCAAAGTGAAAGGAGCAATAAAAATGATTCTGGATATCCTCTCTTTTCCTGCCTCCATTTTTTTTGCTATCTCAATCTCACCCTGTTTGGTAAGCAGCGGGCGTGATGCCATATCTCTGAGGTACATCCTTATATGATTGTCCGGGGTATAGTCTATTGAAGATTCAGTTTTTGGAGTCATTTTGAATCCCTTCTCTCAGTTGAATAAATACTTCAAAATCATCACAGTTCCTGAATAGTAAGAATACAGCAGGCATATCTTAACCTTAGATTTGCGGGTATTCTCTCAGAAGCTCTTTTTTGCATTTGTATTACCTCTCCAACAAAGGCTTTGTCTTTACAGGGTATTAGTCAGTTTTAATATACTATGTGTCATCGTAAATATTCAGTTAATGCTTGTAAAGATTTTGTAAATTTTATTGATTGTGAATTATTGATTGGCGTCAGAAATCTTGTACTATATAAGAAATTTTCAAATGAAGCGTTCTGTAATCAATCAACGGAATCCAGACTGAATCAACTTTATTGAAAACTTTAGATTATCACGCGTTCCGGATGAATCCGGTCACTCTCAGTTATTCTCTATTGTCTTGTTTTTGAATTGTTTTTCAGAGTAGCATATTTCTTTCTGTTATCTTCATAATTTGTATGTTAAATCAATGCGGATTTTAGACTAGAAGGTGCACTTCTCTATTTGTTTTTATGAGTGCAGATTCCATGCGGAAATGACTGAGAACTATCGAGGTTCAACCTCGATAATTAAATGTAAACTGTCACGATGAAAGATCTGTCCCCAACCCAACAACTTTTAATGACTTTCAATGTCAAGACTTGCCCGCCTCAGGCGTGGCTGATCCATTTTCTTCCCTTGTTGATACCTTCCTTTTTTTCTGGTATATAAAAAGAAAGGTAACCAATAACTCGTTAGATACTTAAGGAAAAAGATCTGAATGAGCGGTCTGCTGCATTAAAAACGGTTCAGTTTAATGAAAAAGCGCATTTATATAGCTATACTGGTTAAGGGATTCAGCGGACTGGTTGCCCAGATACTCCTTTTACGGGAGCTTCTGATTGTTTTTTCAGGCAACGAGCTCTGCATCGGCATTATTCTGGCCAACTGGCTTATTCTTCAGGCCTTTGGAAGTTACTTTCTTGGCAGCAGGGCCGAGAAATCCAAAAACACGCTCGAAACATTTTCAATTATTACGATTCTTATTTCTTTATCTTTAGTTGTTGCAATTTTT
This sequence comes from Nitrospirota bacterium, assembly GCA_039715075.1. Classification (GTDB taxonomy): domain Bacteria; phylum Nitrospirota; class Thermodesulfovibrionia; order UBA6902; family UBA6902; genus JBDLIC01. The sequence goes on along the minus strand of JBDLIC010000086.1, from coordinate 4,670 downwards.
CTTACGCGTATCCTTAAAACTGTAATCGGCATTTCTGTTGGTGAAAGTATCAGTTTTTTTCCAATGTTTTATTCTTCTTTTCTTATACTTTTACCGGTAAGCATGCTTCACGGAGCATTATTTACTTTCAGCTGCCGGATTTATTCCGTGTTTACCGGCCAGGATGCAGCTTCTGCAGGCAGGGTCTATGTATATGAGACAGCGGGCGCAATTGTCGGCGGAATTGTCTGCACTTATCTTATAGTTCCCTGGCTTAATACATTTCAGGCATCCCTATGGATCGCTTTGCTGAACTTTATAGTGTGTCTTCTTTTGCTTGCTCCTTACCGGAAAACCGGACTGTTTCAAAAAACAGTTCTGGTTATTCTGAGTGTACTTATCTTTTCTACCGGTTATTTTGTTTTTTCAGGTCAGTCGGACAAGCTGCATAATTATTCAATCAAAGCTCAATGGAAGAATCAAAATATCGTTCATTACCAGAATTCCCGATACGGCAATATCTGCGTTATAGAAAACGAGGGACAATATACTTTCTTTATGGACGGTATTCCAAATCTTATAACGCCTGTTCCGGATATACCATTTGTTGAAGAATTTGTTCATCTTCCGCTTCTTGCCCATCCTGAACCTGTAAAACTCCTGATCCTGAGCGGGGGGGCAGGCGGAATAATAAATGAGGCGTTAAAACATCCATCAATAGAAACGATTGAATATGCTGAACTTGATCCGCTTCTCCTTGATCTGGTAAGGAAATTCCCCACACCTCTGACTGAATCTGAATTGAACAATAAAAGAGTAAAGATAAAACATATTGACGGCCGTCTGTTTCTTAAAACAACACAGAATAAGTACGACCTGATTTTAGTAGGTATTATGGAACCCTCTAACTTGCAGACAAACAGATTTTTTACAAAAGAGTTCTTTTCCCTTGTAAAAGAAAGACTGAATGAGGAGGGCATACTTGTCCTCGGACTGCCCGGTTCTCTGACCTACCTGAATGAGGAACTGAAGAACCTGAACAGCAGTATCTTTAATACCCTGAAAAGCGTTTTTTCTTATATCAGAGTGCTTCCCGGCAGCGGCAGGAACCTTTTCCTGTCATCAGATTCTCAGGAAGTCTCAATGGTTGACAGGATGCAGATTATCGAAAGATTGAACCAGCGGGACATTAAGGCAGATGTAATTGTCCCCTGGCATATTGAGCAAAAGCTGCATCACGGATGGAAGGAGTGGTTTGCCGGTTTTATTGAAGGGGCAAGTCAGAAGATCAATTCTGATTTCACTCCCGCAGGACTCTTTTACAGCATATCACACTGGAACGCGCTGTTTGCCCCTTCCCTTCGCTGGCCTTTCATGCAATTTGATAAAATAAGTATATGGACTGTTGTTCTTATGTTTGCCTTTTTTATTCTGCTTTATCTGACTGTTCGATCAAAGAACATACGGCTCTTCAGGCCAGGCGTCTCCTTATCCATTATCACAACAGGTTTTGCCGGAATGATATTTGACCTTATGATAATTTTTATATTTCAATCAATGTTCGGTTACGTGTTTTCATGGATCGGGCTTCTTGTGGCGGTTTTTATGGCAGGGGCAGCCTGCGGAGCAATGCTCATAACGACAGCTATGGAACGGATAAAGGATTGTTTCAGACTGTTTCAAAAAATTGAACTGGCGATAATCTGTTTTTCTGTCGGAATTCCTATTATATTTCATGCTGTCCACGCATATCCGGGCAGTCCTGAAGCGTTCTTTATTTTCAGGATGCTGTTTCTGGTCATATCATTTATCAGCGGACTTTTAATCGGTTCTCAATTCCCTCTGGCAAACAAGCTGTATATGAGGGACAGCACAAGTTTAAGCAAAACGGCCGGACTTCTTTATGCTTCCGACCTGCTGGGCGGATGGTTTGGAGGGATTGCAGGCGCTGTTGTGCTATTGCCTGTTCTTGGTCTTACCGGGACCTGCATAACAGTAGGGCTGCTTAAACTGGCAAGCTTCATCGTTATAAGCACACAGCCCGGCCGGCATATATAAGGAGATAAAGGATGAATGATTCTATTCTTAAAATAATATCACGCAGAAAATTTCTGAAAGACGCGGCCAGGGTATGTTGCTGTGCAGGGCTTCCTTCGGTCTTCTTTAGCTGTTTTAAGTCTGAAGATCCCGGAACTGAAGCAAAGACCGCAGTAAAAAAAGTCACTCATAACAGCCCCGGTTTTGAACCGGCTTATCTGAAACTTCACAGAACAGGTGAACTTAAAAAGCGGGCTGATAAACTCTGGGCCATTATGGAAAAATGCCGGCTCTGTCCGAGAAGATGCGGGTTTAATCGTCTTAGGGGAATGAAGGGATTCTGCCGTGCTCCCGGTGCACAACTTGTTGTTTCTTCAGCTCATCCGCATTTTGGCGAAGAAAAACCACTCGTCGGAAAAGGTGGTTCAGGGACGATATTTTTGACCCATTGCAATTTACGGTGTGTATTTTGTCAAAACTACGATATAGCCCTGCTTGGCAGGGGCGTTGAAGCAAGTGTTCATGATTTGGCCGGGATGATGATCCGGCTGCAGGACAGAGGTTGTCACAATATAAACTTTGTAACCCCGACTCATTATTCTGCGCACATCCTTAAAGCTCTTGATATAGCCGCGGAGAAAGGGCTGCGTCTGCCGATTGTATACAACACCAGCGGGTGGGAGCGTCTTGAGATAGTTGAGCTTCTTGATGGAATTGTTGATATCTACCTGCCTGACTTCAAATACTGGGACAGTGAAATGTCAGCAAAATATTCATCCAACGCAAGGAATTATCCTGAAATTACAGGAGAGGCGATCATAGCGATGAACCGTCAGGTTGGCGTGGCGAAACCCGCAAAAGACGGCATTATGCAAAGAGGACTGATGATCAGGCATCTGGTCATGCCAAACAATACAGGCGGATCAGAAAAGGTTATGGAGTGGATAGCAGGAACATTACCAAAAGACACCTATGTCAATATTATGGTCCAGTATAATCCGGTCTATAAAGCATATGATTATCCGGAGATATCAAGGAGAATAACCAGAGAAGAATATACAAGGGTTGTTAAAAAGGCAAAAGAAATGGGGCTTACAAATCTTGATATTCAGGGATACTGGTGGCTGAAAATTTAAAGAATAGAAGGTAATGGGTGACCCCATACATAAGCTGTTTGAAATGTACAGTTTAGACTAGAAGCTGCACTTCTTGTTTTATTGCTTTCGATGTAGCTTTCAATCGCAAATTTCTATTTTTTTCTTGACACTTATCTATATTTTTCATAACATTGTTTTTAAGGGAGGGGGGAAGTTAATTAATCCCTTTTTGCAATTCAGTTGTCCCAGCGAATTAATATAACTGTAAAAACAGTTTTCACATATCAGAAATACGCATAAAACTCTATACGTTATGAACTTAATATATTAAGAATAAATTAAACACAAAATATCACTGGGAGATGAAAATGGATAAAAAACTAACAAAGATTGTTGGATTAAAAAAAGATGACTTTGATCAATTTACCAAAAGTGGAGAACTACAACTAAGAAAAGCACACTTGATTCCTTTTTTTAAACCTGGTGATGAAATGGCATTGACATCAGTAATATTATCATCAATAAGATTGATAAAAGAGTTCAGGAAAATGATATTGTCTGAATCTAAAATGATCGGTGGTGGTCAAATATATGTATTTACCGAGATTTCTTTTTCTCAATTTCCAGAATCCAGAGTTGATGGCTTGTTGATAATTGTTAAGAGTGGAATAATTAAAGATGCTGCAATATTTGAGATGAAAAACGGAAAAGATATACTAGATAAAGATCAAATTGAACGCTATCAAGAAGTTGCAAAAACATATTCAATCCCGAGGCTAATAACTGTTTCAAATCAATTTGTTTCTGATCCAACTCAATGTCCTGAAAATGTAAAACAAATTAGGAACGTCGATTTATTCCATTTTTCATGGTCTTATCTTTTAACAATAGCGCATGTATTGTTATTCAAAAATGACACTAATATTGAAGATGAAGATCAAGTTGAAATAATGCGTGAGGTTGTTAACTATTTAGAATATGACAAATCAGGAGTTTGTGGATTAAACCAAATGAAAGCAGGGTGGAGCGAAGTTGTTGAGAAAATTAATTCGGGTGCCAACCTGAAAAACAGTGATACATATGTATGTGATGCTGTTACAAGTTGGCAACAAGAAGAAAAAGATATGGCATTAATATTAAGTCGCCATCTCGGCGTGCTAGTTGACTCAGGGGAATGGAAGCATAGAGGCAATTTAAAAGCTAGATTAGATGATGATATGAAATCATTAATTAACGAAAAACAGCTTTTGTCTACACTGCGTGTTAGAGATGCTGTATCTGATATTAAGATTATGGGGTTGTTTGAAAAAAGAACGGTTGAAATGTTTGTTTCCTTAAAAGCACCACATGACAAAACAGTGAAGGGGCAGTTAGGTTGGATAAAACGTCAAATTATAAATTGTAGAAATAAAAATGAAGCTACTTTCTTAAAACTTAAAAATAATATATTAATTGAAATGTAAGCGTCAAATAAACCCCATCTATGTTAACTCAGCAGAGCAACAGAGTTTCGATCAATGTACTGCGGAAGCAGCGCCTTGTAATCATCCTCCGTAT
>JBDLIC010000085.1:0-15481 GCA_039715075.1 Nitrospirota bacterium | reverse complement strand
ATCAGCAACGAGTGCTTGAATTAACCGGTATCGATCTAACACTATGTCCATGCTGCAAGACAGGCTCAATGATAGTTATTCAGGAAATACCGGCACAGTTCAAAGTAAAACCACAATACATGGATTCCTCATGATAAATAAAATCGACTTCTCAGGATTCACAGGTTATAAAATACTCTGCACATTACATAGGGTCGGAGCAAAATATTAATTAGACTAAAAATCAGCACTCTTAATTCTGCTCTAATAGGTATATGTTTCAAGCAGAAATATGTAATAAAAGTTAAGAACAACTATTTATTTTTTATGATTTAAATCATAGAGATCGCTTCATATTGGGTATAACGTCATAAGTAATAGAACTGAAAAAGGCTATGGAAATAAAAATCAAAAGAGCATACGAGAAACCCGGCAGGACTGACGGCTTTCGAATCCTGGTTGACCGGCTCTGGCCTAGGGGCATCTCAAAAGAGAGGGCAAAAGTGGATTTTTGGCCAAAAGATCTTGCCCCCTCAACTGAGCTTCGCCGCTGGTATGGTCACGAACCTGAGAAATGGTCTGAGTTCAAGTCCCGGTACTTTACCGAGTTGGACAACAATTCTGATTTGGTAAACGAACTAATCAAATATGTAAGCAGGGGAAGGGTTACTTTTGTGTACAGCTCGAAGGAGCAAAAACTTAACAATGCAGTTGCTCTGAGCGAGTATATAGATTCTTTAAAATCAAGAGCAGGGCATTACAAAAGTTGACAGAAAGGAGATTTAATACAATGGCAAAGTTTCTGATTGAAGTTCCGCATGAAGACAAGAAACTAGAGTGTGCGCGAGCCGTCGAACTCTTTCTCAAGACGGGCTCCCACTTCCTGAAGAACGCGGACTGGGGTTGTATGGACGGGGTGCATAAAGCATGGATAATAGCAGACGCAGAGAGTAAGGAGGAAGCCCAGTACATGTTACCACCTGTTTTTCGCTCACAAGCCCTTATAGTTCAATTAAATAAATTTACACTGGAGGATATCGAAGAGGAACTTCGGCATCACCAGGATTAAGACCATGTGTAATGCTATACAAGGATATATGGAACGTGAATAAAGTAAGCGAAGTTTGGCCAAAGGGAATACCTGAAGTTGGTCAGACAGCCCGGCGCTCGCGAAGAGTAACAACCCATGATATTGAACTCTTTACACAGATCAGTGGTGATCATAATCCCTTGCATTATGATGTGGTAGCTGCACGTGCTACCCGATTCGGCGGTATTGTGGTGCAGGGCGGTGTAACGAGCGCGATCCTGAATGCTGTAGTTGCTGAAGACCTGCCCGGACCCGGTACGGTATTCTTACAGGTGAACTGGAGCTTTAAAGCACCTGTCCGGCCGGGTGATACAATTACGGGAGAAGTTAAAGTAACAGACGTTAGGGAGGATAAACCCGTCACAGAATTAGAAACCAGTGTGTTTGTATCAGACGGAACTCTCGTATTAGATGGGAGCGCCATTTGTTATACAATGCCAATACCTGATTAATTTATTAATTGATTTATAGAGCTCGTGTCTAAACAGATGCATGATTAAGTGTTAATCGGAGGGGATAGTCATGGAACAGATAGAGATTGTAACCAATAATGAAGAACGGAGAAAAATTAATAAAACTGTACTGCACTCTTTGGACGAAAAATTAAGGGGTGAACTTTTCATGCCTGACAGTGACGGATCCTACGAAAAGGCTCGCACAGTCTGGAACGGCCTGATTCATAAAAAGCCAGGGGTCATCGTGCAGTGCAGGGGAGCTGTGGATGTGATTGAAGCAGTTAATTTTGCACGGCAGGAGGACATAAAGCTCTCTGTGAGGGGGGGCGGTCATAACGTGGCAGGCCTGGCTGTCTCAGACGGCGGTATGGTCATCGACCTCTCAGGTATGCGGGGCGTGCATGTTGATCCGATCAGAAGGACTGCCAGGGCCGAGGGAGGCGCACTCCTTGGAGACCTGGATCACGAGACGCAGGCCTTCGGGCTTTCCGCGCCCATAGGGGTGGTGTCCGAAACAGGCATTGCCGGGCTGACCCTTCACGGCGGGTATGGATGGCTTTCGCGGAAATTCGGCATGACCATAGATAATCTGCTGTCCGCTGATGTGGTTACTGCTGACGGGAATCTGCTGAGGGCCAGTGCCGATGAAAACCCCGATCTTTTCTGGGCCCTGAAGGGCGGGGGCGGCAACTTCGGAGTGGTGACCTCCTTTGAATACAGGCTCCACCCTGTCGGTCCTGACGTATGGTTTTCCGCACCCATGTATCCTCTTGAGAAGGCTGATGAGGCGATGCGTTTTTTCAGAGATTACATGAGCAGCGCCCCGGAGGAGCTTGGATGCATTGCTGTTTTCTGGTCTGTTCCTCCAGTGCCGGAAATCCCTGCAAATCTTCACGGAATTCCGGTTGTGATTTTTCTCGGATGCTACACCGGTCCTTTTGAAGAGGGTGAAAAGGTACTTAAACCCCTGCGGGAATTTGATACTCCCATTGCGGACCTCAGTGCACCCATGAAGTTTAAAGAGGTGCAGAAGGCCCTTGATGCCGACTATCCTGACGGGCGTCTGTACTACTGGAAATCCCTTTATATGACCGAACTGACTGACGATGCTATCCGGGCTGTTGCCTCGATTGCCGCGGAGAGGCCTTCCCCAATCACGTCAGTGGACCTGTGGTATCTCAAAGGCGCGGCAAGCCGTGTCGGGATTGAGGAAACACCCTTTGCGAGCCGTGACGCAACCTATCTGTTTGCACTTGAATCAAACTGGGACGACCCCGCGGAATCAGAGAAAAACATTGCCTGGTCACGGAAGGTGTTTAATGATATGAAGCAATTCTCAACTGGAAGCTCTTATCTCAACTTCCCCGGTTTCGCGGAGGACAGGGAGACCCTTGTGAAATCGGCATACGGGAGGAACTACGAGAGGCTCAGGCAGATAAAGGCAAAATATGATCCTGGTAATCTGTTTCACGGGAACTTTAACATTAAGCTGTAAGCTTGTGTAATGGTGGGAGATAAATGGTTTCGGATTTGGTGTAGGCATTTTTTGTATGTTAATTTATGCTTTCTCTCAGAGGACACCACCTTGTTTGTCTGAACTTCTTTACCGGAGAAGGGTATGACGAGGACCATTTCAAAGGCAGACTCCTTCTTCTTTTTCTGTTTACTGAAGATCGTTGACCTGACACCGACCATTTTTACGAGACAGTGAAAATTATATTATTTTCATCCCTCGGTGTTAGGTCTACAAAATAAAATATCAATAATTAAGTCTGAACCTAATGCCCCCTGCTGAACGCAGTTTCCCGGGTCGGTTGACCTGGAGTTAGTCAGAGGGCTCACCTCCATGTAAATCACAGAGATTTCCTTTGTACTTTCTGCAGAAGTAATAGATTATGGCGGTCGCTCCCAAATTATAAGCCTGGAGCGCAATAAAGACCAAGTCCCCCCTGCTAATTGCATATGCAAGCAACAGCATCGCCGAAATCCCCCACGTGCAATACGCCCCCGCACTGAGCCCTGCTGAACATCGTTCTTTGATTAAGTGAATTACTTGAGGCAAGTAACCCAAAATACACAACGCTATGCCTGCGAAACCAAGCCATTCAATGGAAATGCTCATCGTTTTCCTCCATGGTGCTTCTTTCGATTTGCTTAATATATAAGAAACACGACATGTGGTCAAGCCAACAATTTATATTATAGAATTTGCTAAGTGTATAAGATAAGTTTGGCCCCACTCTATCTCTATCTTTCACGCTTATGGTATGGGGTCAGGATATATACAAAAATTTTGGTGATGAGCCAAACGCACCTTGCTCATATTATTTATATCATATATTACTCGCTTTCAATCGCAAATTATTCTTTTTAATAATTTTTTGATATTGCACATTCTGGTAGGAAACTATACTTCTCAATCATCCCCCCACAGAATCATTTCCGTATCGAAGCATAAACCGACTCCGTCATGCTGGAAGGCTCTACCTTAATATATGATTTCTCTTAAGAGACCCTAACGGATATTGGTTTAACTTAAAAGATCATAAAAATCGCGACAGCCTTAAGGTGAAGAAGCTGTCCTCTTTAAAGTTAGTCAACGGATCGGTGTCGTCGATATTGAAGAACCATTGGCTTTCAAATTCAATCTTCCACCTGTCACCGATTCGCCGCGCTGCCTCCAGGCGAAGTGTTGTTGAACTATTCTCAAGGTCTGTAACGATACCCAGAAGTGCGCTGGTATCCTGTATGTCATTGAGGCTGAGGCGCGTCCCGAGGAACAGGTCATTGTCAAGGAAGGTCACCGGCGCATCATCATCGCGGTCGTCGAAGAGATATTCCGCAAGGATGCCCAGATCGGCTTCAGATTCATAGATCTGGAAAAAAGTATGTTCAACCCCGGCAACCAGGGCACCGAAAGTCCGGCCCTGACCTTCGCGGATTATGCCTTCGAACTTATAGAGCGTGGCTTCCCTGGTAAGCTGCAGATCAACTCCCGCCTGGTTAATTACCTCATAGCGGGGTTTGAATTCCGTGCCGTCAGCAACGGGAAGCAGGACTGGTTCACGGCCTGTGCCATAAAAATGATAGATGCCGATGTCCCAGTCGCCGATAAAGTGGGAGTAGCGAGTAAGAACGTCCGGCTGGCCTTCGTCGAGATCGGATTCGAACTCGGCGGAATCCTCATCAACAGGAAGCACTGTACGCAGGCGGCCTTCTGGGCCGGGAAATGTGCGTTTACGAAAGCCGCTCATCAAATAAAGATCGACACGGCCCCAGTCCCTCTGGGTGGCGATGTTGATCATCGGCTGTCCGAGGAAGTCTTCTTCATCAATGTCCTCGACCTGGTCGATCTGGTTGATGATGTTTACCAGATGCCGGGACTCGGCAACACCAAAGAAGACCCGGTTAAGACCGACAAGCAGCTCCCATTCTGTTCCCACATAACGCCAGTAGGCCTCGCGGATATCGAAATGTGTGCGCTCGTCATCCTGCCCGTCAAGCCGTGCAAAAGGTATGAAGTTAAATTGATGCCGCCGGCTTTGACTGTCATAGCTGAACTCCGGTTCAAAGATAAGCGAAGGCTGATAATGGTCAAGTTGATCGTCAAATTGAGGCCCTTCCGGAAAGACCTGCAGTTCCCCGGCAATAAATCCTGAAAGGTCTATTTGATGCAGTACCCCGGGACGCTCCTCTGCCTGAGCAGTAGCTACAAAAACTAGTATAAGACAAAGAATCAGAAGGGACGCTCTACGCATTGGTCACCCCGGCTCAGCGAATGCGTCTGAGCACGCCCTTCACGAAGTCCTTTTCACTGAGCCCTACGCCAAAGGTATATTCTGAATATATCAAATCAGTGCTCTTGCCATTCTGGTGGTTGTTCATGAACATCTTTTGGGCACGCCAGAACTTTTTTTGATAGAGCCTGTAATCTTCGAAAGAAAGAGTTTTTAGGAGATCTCCCTTTCGGTCGTAAAACTCTATCTTGCGGGTCTGATAGACCTTCCGGTCAATCCAGGCGATCTGCTGTGTGTACCCGGAGTATTCATATCGGGGCAGGCGCTTAATGACGTCGCAGACAAGCTCACCGCATGGTTCCTCACGTAGATACTCATAGGTGTACTTATTGAGTTCCTGACCGGTAATGTCTTCAAAGGAGAATTCAGAGCCGACAAAAGGACCTGATTTATTGACCGACGAGATACGCTTGGTGCGTTTAAGCGCAGGCAGGTAGAGCCACTGATCATCCGGCTTCAGGATTTTCACGTGGGATAACAAAGCCGTGCCGTCAATATCTGCAGGACTGGAGAAAATAAGGAGCCCCTTGTCACCGATATTTTCATCAGGTATCTCAAGAGTGCTGATTTCAAGGGTGCGGGCAGATTCAGCTCCCGCAGCGTTGCGAAGGATCATCTTTAGTTTGACCCGGCTATCGCTAAAGCCACGGTCAGATCGATCCGACCGGGCCGAGATTTCAAAGCCCTTCTGTTCAGTGCTTTGCGCGATAGCAGGAGCCCCAACGGTAAAGGAAAGGAAAAGGCTTAAAATAATACTTTGAGATAGTTTGCGGCCGGAGAAAGATATCATGGTTTAACTCCTTTTGAGGACGTTTTTTTTGAGCCGAGAAGAAGCAAAGAAGGGAGAAACAGAAAGTCACCGACCAGGGCTATAATTATCGCAAGAGCAGTGAGGGTCCCCATCTCCCCTGTGATTTTGAAGGTTGAAAACGCGAGTACTCCGAAACCCGCAGCAAGGATGATTGATGTTGTTAATATAGCAAAGCCAACAGTGCTAAAGGCGTAGTTGATGGCACCAGCCCGATCGAGGCCCTGCTCCCGGCGGGCACGGAGATACTTGGTGAGAAAATGCACCGTATCATCAACAATAATCCCGAGTGAAGTGGCGGAAACTGTGGCAGCAGCCATACCTATCTGACCGACGAGAATGGCCCAGATGCCGAAGGTCATAAGAATCGGCATAATGTTCGGGACAAGGCTGAAGGCGCCGAATGTCACACTTCTCAGTGCTATCATCATAATAATGGCGATCAGTATGACAGCAATGACGTTGCCTCTAAGCATGTCATGGATATTACGTTCGGAGATATAGGAGAACATCACGGGGGCCCCGGTCGGACCTGATCTCATGTGTTCGGGCATGTTTGTAGAAAACCACTCTTTTGCCCGCGTGATGAAAGCGCGGGTCTGTCTGGTTGGAATGTCATTGAGTGTAGCAGTAACACGGGTAGCCGATTTGTCGATGTTTATCCTGTCGTTCAGGTCAAGGCCATAAGGCAGAGACAGTTCATAGAGCAGAAGATACTGGGCGGCGAGTTCACGGCTATCCGGGATGCGGTACCAGGCCGGATCGTCTTCGTGCATGTTTTTATTCAGCCGCTTGATGATGTCAGCATAGCTATATACGTGGACAACCTCCGGCTGCTTACGAAGCCATTCTGTTAACTCCTCCAGTTTTTCAAGATAAGAGGGGTTGCTGATTGCGCCTGCTTCCCCGGAACTGACAGAGAATTCAACCGGGTATAGGCCGGTCAAGTTATTAATGGCAAACTCTGCATCTTTTCGGAATTCGAAGCGTTCATCGAAATACTTGACCCATTGGTCGTTTAAATCTATTGTGGGGATTGCAAGCGCAAGCCCTACGGTGAAGACCACGCAGCAGATCGACATTGCCTTGTAATGAGTAGTCACAAAAGCGGCGATCCGTTCAACAAACCGCTGCAGCCCTCTCGGTTGCCCACTTGTAAGGCGAATACGGCACGGACAGATGCTGATTGCAGCCGGAAGGAAGGTCAGTGAGTAAAACCAGGCAGCTGCGATGCCTACTGATGCCATATTGCCCAGATGGTGGAATGGCGGTGCATCTGAAAAATTGAGCGCCAGGAAGCCGACGATAGTCGAGACACTGGTGATCGTTACCGGCAGGAAATTTATGCGAACACTCTCTTTGATTGCGGTGAGCTTATCCTTCCCCTCTCGCATGAGGGTAATCATGGAACTCATAATATGGATCGAATCCGCAATCGCCAGGGTCAGGATGATCACCGGAGCGCTTCCTGAAAAGGGCGAAATCGGGATGCCGGCAAATCCCGCATAACCCATTGCTACGGCAGTAGACAGAATAATGACCACAATCTTGATAAGGGTGACGCTGACCGATCGGACAATCAGCCAGGTCGCAATCACCAGAACAACGAACATCGCAGGGAAGAGAGTAATGCCGTCCCGAACGGTCGATTCTGCGAAGGCATTGTTTAGAGCAGAGATCCCGCTGACGACTACTTCTACTCCAGGATAGTCCTTTTCAATTTCTGCTGCAATCCGCCGGGCTGCAGCTGTAGCAGTCGGGACTTCGGTGAGCGTTTTTTCAGGGTATTGCAAAGTAACATTAACACCCGTGGTATCAGCATCGAGGGAGATCAACTGCCCGCGCAGGAGCGGCTCTGCAAGTGCTATTTCGCGTCTGGAATCCAACTCTTCAGAGCTAAGACTGGCTCCATTACGAATGAGGTCCTCGACAGTGAGGTCATCACCGTCGGCCCAGCTATGCTGGAAATTGGTTACAGAATCAACACGGGTAGCAAAGGGGATGCTCCAGGCTTTTTTCGTAAGTTGTTCGACAGCGTCTACAGTTCGCCGGGCAAAAACCTGACCGTCTGCCGGTTTGAGCACAAAGAGAAAATTGTCATTTTTGGTATAGGTGCCCTCGAACTTTTCGAAAGCAATGAGATCAGGATTTTTCTCGCTGAAAAACACCCTGTAATTGTTTGAAACTTGCAGACGAATCACTCCACTGGCCAGGAGCGCACCGATAAGCAACGTTATAAAGATAGTAATCTTTGGATATAGAAGGATTTTCTCGGCAAGCGCCACAGCGAAACGATCAACGCGTGTGTACTTATTGTTCTGCATTTTTTCTTACCTTTTTTTAGACCGGTCGATCTTTATTTAAGTAGTTATAAGAAAATGCTTTTAAATATTAATTACATATTATCATGTAAAACTATTTTGTCAAAAAAAATAAAAAAGGAGTTTCAATAAGTCTTTAGTTATTCTTAATTCAGCAGGTAAATCATCCTCTGTCTGTGTCTAGATAACCGATAAAATTACTCCCGGTGAGATCGAAGTTCTTCCTCTATATCTTTAAAAGTAAATTTGTTTAACTGAACGATCTTGGCTTGAGAGCGGAAAACAGGAGGCAAAATGTGCAGGGCTTCCTCTTTACTCTCTACATCTGCAATGATCCATGCTTTATGCTCTCCGTCCATACAACCCCAGTCTGCATGAGTCAGGAAATGGGAACCGGTCTTTAGAAATAGTTGAACCACACGTGCACACTCAGCCTTTTTGTTTTCGTGTGGAACCTCAATTAGAAACTTTGCCATTTTAGGAAATCTCCTTTCTGTTTATTTCTTAATGTTCTGGCACTGTTGCTGATATTCTGACCTTAAACACAAGTTAACCTAGAAGTCACGGCCCAACTGAGAAGCACAGACAAGCATCAGTGTGTTTCGCATTCCTCTCTCTAATGGTGTCCAAAAGGAGACTCGACCCTTGGGTCAAAGAGCATCATGTGCGGTCGTGCAGGACCGACTGTATTCTTCTTTTGTACCTTCATCATATCGACGTAAAACTCATTATTTAACTTCATCCCGCCATTTTCGTGATCCACATCGACGAGGAATATACCGTACTTTTCGTTCCGTGTCACCCCTTTCGGGAATTCAGTATCATCCCACGTACTCAGCAGGCTGTTCGTTACGTAGAGTCGTTTTTTGTCCGGGCTCAACCGTAGCATCTGTGCATAGGGAATCTCTACTTCGCTTACGAAAACAGGTTTGAGAGGGTCCTCTATGTTGTACTGCCGGACATTATTACCCATCCAGTTTGATACATAAATATATTTGTCGTCATCCGTAAGCAGCATATCTGTCGGAACCGAACCATCAGGCAGTTTAATCACTGCCGTGAACGTGTATGTGCCGTCGCCATCAAGATCGTCCCATGCCCATATCTCATTTGAGCCGGGCGCGTTCGTATATCCTATAGTCGAGCCTTCCTCGGCCCTCCACCGGACCTCTAACGCACCGGTGCCCGCTCCAATGTTTTCCTTCTGGATAACCTTTCTTTCTTTCCAATCCCACACGTAAACATCGGTGCCTAAGCCGTCGATCGTAATACCGGGGCCAATTTTCTTAGGTAATCCAAAGGATGTTGTTACCATTCGGTTTAATTCAGGTTTCATGCCGGCATCATACATATATATTGGCGGAATCTTGTTAAAATCCCGGTCGGAAGTGGGCCCGAAGGCGCGTACAAATTCCCCGGTTTCACCGTTTATTTCTACCAGACCGCCCGGAGCCGATGAATCGGAATCCGCTCCAATCACGGTCACGAGATTGTTCCCGTCCGGAAGCCCGATGATTGTATGCGGGGTCGTATACCCGCTCTTTTTAATAAGATCCTCATTCACTGTCTTTACAAATGGACGCATGGGATCTGACACATCTACGATATAAATTCTCCCTGAGAACAACCCGGGAACCATCAGGTATGTTTTATCATGATTATATCCGAAATGATGAAGCTCATCGCCTATATTGAGCATGTCCACCCGGTGTATTATCTTTTTGAATGTTGACGGATCATTCGGGTCCACACCTACTACTGCCACAAAGTCGGGATCTTTTCCTCCCTTGTTCACACAGGCAATGTAGAGAAGTTTCTCACGCTGTGGAGTCTCCATTTTTGTCTTGCCCTTTTCTAACGGCTCTTTTTCGCATGCAAACAAAATAATCCCCATACAAAAAACTACTGCTATGGCAAATAATATCTTTTTCATTTTGATTTCCCCCCTTAAATTTTACTTACTGAAATTGTATGTTTAGTATGAAGGGATCAATATGATATAAATCATATGAATCTCATCGTGGTAATAATAATGTTTAATTTACCAGAACCAAATTGGAAACAATTAACAAAAAACAGGCATATTGCTAATTTCCTAATAGAAAGGGAACATCATGTTTGACAAATTAGCTATAAAAGAGTTCCAAGCAAGCCTTCAAGGTGAATTATTACTTCCCGCGGATCCCGGCTACGACGAGGCACGCTCCATCTGGAACGCCATGATCGACCGCCGGCCTGCGCTAATAGCGCGCTGCCTCGGGGTAATGGATATCGTTGCGTGCGTGAACTTCGCACGAGAAAAGGGCATCACATTATCCATCAAGGGCGGTGGCCACAACATTTCAGGCCTTGCCGTGTGCGATGGAGGAATGATGCTCGACATGTCGCTGATGCGTGGCGTATGGGTGGACCAGAGGACGGGCACTGCACATGCCCAGGCCGGCTGCATCCTGGGCGACGTGGACCGCGAAACCCAGCTCCACGGCCTTGCCGCAGTACTTGGCTTCGTCTCGAAGACGGGCATAGCGGGCCTCACACTTGGCGGCGGGTTTGGTTATCTCACGCGCCGGTTTGGCTGGACCAGCGACAACACCCTCGCAATGGACCTCGTCACAGCAGATGGGCAAGTGGTTCGTGCCAGTGAAGATGAGAACAGTGACCTGTTCTGGGCTCTCCGGGGAGGCGGCGGAAACTTCGGGATTGTAACCGGCTTCGATTATAAACTCTACCCGATTGGTCCGGAAGTGATGGCAGGTGCTATAGCGTGGCATGCCGAGAAAGCTGACGAGGTACTCGAGATGTTCCGCACCATTGCTGAGAATGCCCCGCCGGAGCTCGCTTGTGTAGCGGTACAACGCATCGCTCCACCTGCGCCGTGGTTGTCAAAGGATGTCCACGGAAAACCAATCATCGCGATCTTCGTCTGTCACACGGGGCAGCTCAAGGAGGGTGAAAATCTGGTTGCCCCTATCAAGGCCTTCGGATCCCCTGTAGGCGACGTCATCCAGAAGCGACCCTATATATCACAGCAGAACATTCTCGATGCGACCCAGCCTAAGGGTCGGCGCTACTACTGGAAATCAGAATACTTACCCAAACTCGAGCCTGAGATGCTCACAAGAACGATCAAGCACTCTAAGAGCATGGTCTCGCCTAACTCGGCGATTTTGCTCTTCCCGCTCGACGGAGCGCTCAACAGTCTCCCGGAAGAGCATTCCCCTGTGGGGAACCGGGACGCCGCCTGGGTTCTAAATATAGCAGCTTCGTGGGAGGATGCCGGGGACGACAAGACGAATATAGCGTGGACGAGAGAGGCATGGCAAGACATACGTCAATTCTCGACGGGTGGTACGTACGTTAACTTCCTGACAGAAGAGGAGGGTGAAGAGCGTATCCATTCAGCCTACAGGAAAAACTACGAGCGGCTTGTTGAGGTCAAAACTAAGTGGGACCCGGGCAACCTGTTCCGGATGAACAAGAACATTGTGCCGAAAGGGCTATAAGGTTCAGAAAATTTATGAAGTGAAAGACGGTTAACTTTAATTGAGTATAAATAGGTAGAAGCTAGAATTATCGTTAATTCAGATATTGAGAATATCAGTTGTATAGATTTCTTTCGTAAATCATTACTTCTACAATTTCCTCAGAAGTACACATTCTGGTAGGCAGTTATTACTTTAGAAAGGACATTCCAGACTAAAGACTCCCAGGACTAATCCTCAAGACCAACACCTTCTCCCATTATCAATAAAGCCCATCATTCAACAAGCCGGGACAAATGGATTAAGAGAAACAGGGTCAGGCTGAAATATTGAGGTGTTGCCCTGCTCAGCAACAAAACTGGACAAGTATGTAGGGTGAAACCTACAATTTACATTTTACAAATATCCCTAAATGTATCAGGTTTGATAATCAAATAATAAAAACGATTATATGATTTAAATCATACGAATCACTCTTTATTGAATGTATATAAATTCCATGGCTTAGCAATCTTTTCATGAGAAAAGAGCCTCTATTCTCGGACAGCCTGTAAAGGTAAGTTATGTATGATATACGCCACGAAATAATAATAGATGCTCCGGCAGATAAAGTGTCCCGGGCCATTACAACGCAGGAGGGGCTCAGGAGCTGGTGGACGGCTGACAGTACAGTTCAGGAGAAGGCCGGCAGTGTGGCGGTTTTTAAGTTTTTGAACGGTTCAGTGATCTTCCGCATGCGCATTGATGAGCTGGTTCCCGGCAAAAAAGTTTCATGGACATGTCTCGGAGATCCTGAAGAGTGGAAAGGAACAAAGCTGGTTTTCTCACTGGAGTTGACCGACAACAGGGGAACTAATCTGAATTTCATACACTCCGGATGGCGGTCTGTAGAGGGGGATTATCCACTCTGCAACACAACATGGGGTCATCTCATGTATATTCTCAAAGAATATGCAGAAGGCGGATCACCGGGCCCGATGTTTCAGGGATGATGAACGTCGAACATTGAACATTCGATGTTCGATGTTCATTTTTTAATTTTTTCTATGAGAGCTACTTTCTCACTTTTTCACAATAACCCGGAATATATTTTATGAGCAGAACAGGCAGGAGTGTAAGGTTGGCAATCAGCGCTGCTGTCATTGCCAGACCGGTAAGCAGCCCGAAATAAATAGTAGGTATGAAGCTTGACAGGGAGAGAATTGAAAAACCTATGATCACTGTAGTAGATGTGTAGTACATTGCCCGCCCGATACTGGCGTGGCAGCGTTTCATGGTCATAATGCAATCATTGTTCTTATGTACTTCAATCAGAAAGCGATGTATATAGTGGATCGTGTTATCAACTGCAATACCAATTGTGATTGCCGCAATTGTAATTGTCATGATGTCCAGAGGAATATCCAGCCATCCCATCAGTCCAAGAACTATGCCGGCAGATATCATGTTTGGAATAATGGCGAGTAAAGCCAGTGTGATCGAGCGAAAAAGAATGAGAAACATTAACATGATCGCCAGAAAGACAACCCCTATCGTCAGGATCTGGGAGCGGTATAAGCTTTGCAGCATATTGTTAAATAATACTGCCATTCCCGTGAGATGGAACTGGTCTTCCGACAATCCTGTATTCTTGACCAGGTCGAGACGAATTTTTTTCATCAGCTCGTCACGACGCAGCGGGACTTTCGACTCGTATAAACGCATTGCGAACCTCAACTGGTTGCCATCTTCCGACATGTAGGGGTCGAAGAGTTTTTTCTTGATGTCCGGGGGCAGTTTTTTATATATGACCGATAATGTTATGTTATCGAGAGGTTTATTATTATTTAATTGTCGCATCATATTCATTGTAGTAGCCAGAGAAAGAACCTTCCCCGTTTCCGGTAATGCATCGAGGTAATTATGTACTGACTGAAGTGTATCCAACTCATACTCGTCGTACCAATATCCTGTCTCGGTAAAACCGGCTGATTCACCTGGTTCGTCATCCGTTTCTTCATCAATGGCACTCTCTTTTTCATCTTCCTGTGACGCAAGAAAGTCCTTATCGGCATCCAGTATAACATCCAATAGCATCGTGCCTCCCAGTTCACGGTCAATCATTTCCATTCCACGATATATCTCTGTTGTTTCCTTAAAATGGTCAATGAAGCGGTTTTCGACCGTTAGCATTGAAATTCCTGCTGCACTCAGCAGAGCTATGCCCAGAGATAGGACCAGAATTAACTTGCCGTGATTTTCAACAAGATGTGAAAACATACGCGTAAGGACCCCTGTAAAATCATGCCGGCGAAATGTCTGCTTTGGTTTCAACAGCATCAATGATGACGGAAAAATGGCAATGGACATCAGGAATGCAATGCAAAGGCCGGTGGCCATCATCCAGCCGAAGTCAATGACCGGGCGGATACCACTGAACACCAGTGCTCCGAATGCTACAATTGTCGTTAAGGTAGTATAAAGGCTGGGGATAATCTTGCTTTTCACTGTTTCTGACACAAGAAAATGTTGACTTGCATCTGTATTTTCTGCATGCAGCTCATGGTATCGTTCAATTAAATGAATTGTTAAAGACAGAGTCATGATCAGCAGGAGGGAAGTAAAGTTGGATGAAACAACGGTTACCCGCCATTGGACAAAACCAAGGTACCCGAACATAAACAGGACTGTAACAATACAGCATAACGTTGCAAGGATTACCCAGCGGGGTCTGTGAAAAAAAATTGCAAGCATGACAACAATGAATCCGAGGATAGCAACTCCGAAAACTCTGAGATCGTGTTTGATAAAGCCAATCATGTCCGAGGCAATCATTGGAAGGCCTCCTAAAAAGAGTTCCCCTTTATTACGGAAGCGGTCCAGAATGGTTCGAACCTCGGCGATGTCACTGCTTTTCCTGTCCAGCAAGTCTGAACTGTACCTTGTGAATTCGTTGCTGACATTGACCAGTTCATCTGATTCATCCTGTGTTAATTCTGTGGTTAATTCCTTTTCCCTGAGTTCATTTCTCCTGTCCAGAAGTGAGAAGTAAGTTTCATCTCTTTTAAAAAAGACCTGCAAAGTAGTTGTTTTCCCATCGTGGCTAACTATAAGGTTCTTGTACAGGAGGCTATTGAGGATTTCCTTTCGGGCAAGAGATATATCAGTATCAGGATCTTCAAGTGTGCGCACCCCGCTGCTGATTTCAGACAGAGATATGGGCGGACTGCTTATCAATGGTACATCCAGGATTGACACAACGGATTCTATACTGTCAATCCGATACAGCCTGTCCCTCAGTCTTCGCAGGTCAGACAGTGACTCCCTGGTAAAGAGGTCAATTTTGGGTGTATACGTGATGACAATGAAATCATCAGATCCGTAACGGGCCTGAATGGCACGATAATAACGTAAGTCTTCGTCATTTTCCAGTACCAGTGAATCCGCTGATGCATCCAGCTTGAAATCCGGCAAGTGAAGCTCCCCGCCTACAAGGCGGGGCATCTAACGACTCCCTAAAATAATTCAAGTTGATTCGGATGCTTCTCTTCCTTCCGATGATATTCAATA
>JBDLIC010000084.1:0-15545 GCA_039715075.1 Nitrospirota bacterium | reverse complement strand
AGGATCCAAGGGGTCGAGGATCCAAGGGTTCAAGTGAAGTTTTTTCTTTACCCTTGAACCCTCGACTCCTTGGATCCTTGAACCCTTTTTTATAATATGAACGAAGAAACCGGCATTGTTAAAAAAGTCGACGGGACCATGGCAATGGTCGCAGTGCAGAAAAAGGACGCCTGCGACGCATGCTCGGCCAAAGACGCATGCAGTTCAACGAATGATGAGGAGGCTGTGCTGGAAGCCATAAATGCCGCGAAGGCAGAGGTTGGACAGACCGTGAAGATCTCGATGAAGCCCATGACATACCTTAAAGGTACAATGCTTGTTTACGGACTGCCTCTTGTTCTGTTTTTAGCCGGGGCAATCGCAGGGCAAAAGATCGGGGAAGAATACTTCAGGGAGACCAGTTCAGAGCTTGTTGCTGCAATAACGGGATTTGCTGCGCTTTTCATTTCTCTGCTGATCATAAAAATATGGAGCGGAAAGACGGAATCGAGAAAAGAGAGCCAGCCGGTTATTGAGGAAATACTAAAATAATTACAAATTATAAATTACGAATTACGAATCAAAAAAAGAGTTTTTCATATAAAATACTAGCTAATAAATATATGGGCAAACGTTACCTTAAAGCCTGGAAATTTCTGTTTTGTGTTTCATTCGTAATTGATAATTAAATGAAATAGGAGGTTGTTTATGGGTTTTGATGCTGAGAAAATCAGGAACATCGCCGTAATTGCTCATGGAGGAGCGGGCAAGACCTCGCTTGTTGAGGCAATGCTGTTTGATGCCAAGGCAACCGACAGGATAGGAACCATCGAGGATGGGAACACTGTAACAGACTATGAGGCTGAAGAAATAAACCGGAAACATTCTATTTCCTCGGCGCTGGCATACTGTGACTGGAACGGGCACAGGCTTAATATCGTGGACACTCCCGGGTATATTAATTTCCTGGAAGATACAAAGTGCTGTCTCAGCGCGGTTGATGGAGCAGTAGTTATTGTCAGCGCACTGTCAGGTGTAAAGGCGGAGACTACCAAGCTATGGCAGTATGCCGATCAATATGGAGTTCCGAAGATTGTGTTTGTAAACAAGATGGACAGGGAGAACGCCAGTTTTCAGAATGCGATCGAGGCGGTTGAGAAGGGGCTGGGGGTCTCTGCTGTTGCGCTTAATATACCTATTGGAGCGGAGAGCAGTTTTGAAGGAGTAATGGATATCATCAATATGAAGGCAATAAAATTCAAGGACGGCAAAAGGACGGAAGAGGACATTCCTGAGGAATTAAAGGCAGAAGCTGAAGACTACAGAGGGAAACTGGTTGAGAAAGTGGCTGAAACCGATGATGCACTTATTGAAAAATATCTTGAGGGTAACGAATTGTCGGTTGAAGAAATCAGCAAAGGGATAAAGGAAGGGACACTCGCAGGTACGATCGTCCCTGTTGTATGCGGTTCAGCTACAAATAACATGGGTGTCCTGCAGCTTATGGACAAGGTTATTTACTGCCTGCCTTCTCCTGTTGAAAAAGCTGCCAAAACTCCTATAAAAGGAATAAACCCGAAGACGGACGAAGAAGTCACGCGCAAACCGGTCCGGGAAGACCCTCTTGCGGTAAAGGTCTTCAAGACAATTGCGGACCCGTTTGCAGGAAAGCTGACACTTTTCAGGGTCTTTTCAGGAGTATTGAGGTCTGATTCAACTATGTATAATGCCGGAAGCCAGAGTAAGGAAAAAATGGGCAATATGTTTTATCTGCTCGGCAAGAAACAGGTGCCTGTGAAAGAGGTAAGGCCGGGCGAAATAGCGGCAGTTGCGAAACTGAAAGAGGCGCAGACGGGCGATACGCTCACGGACCCCGCAAGCCCGATTATGTTTGAACCGTTCAAGTTTGCCGAGCCTATGATATCTTACGCAATTGATCCCAAATCAAGGGGCGACGAAGAAAAAGTGGGCACCGGACTGCAGAGGCTGCTTGAAGAGGACCCGTCACTCCATTTTCACAGGGATGCGGAATCGGCTGAAATGATCCTCGGCGGCATGGGGCAGATGCACCTTGAAGTTACGCTCGAAAAACTGAAGAGGAAATTCGGAGTTGAGGTTGAAATGAAATCGCCGAAGATCCCGTACAGGGAGACCATCAAGGCAACGGCGAGCGCCCAGGGTAAATACAAGAAACAGTCAGGTGGACGAGGCCAGTTCGGTGACTGCTGGATCAAGATACAACCATTGCCGAGGGGCACTGGTTTTGAATTTGAAAACAAGATTGTCGGCGGTGTCATACCCAGACAGTATATCCCGGCAGTTGAAAAGGGTATCATCGAGAAGATGAAGGAAGGACTGATTGCCGGTTATCCTCTGGTCGACTTTAAGGTGTCACTGTATGACGGCTCTTATCACGCGGTAGACTCGTCTGAAATGGCATTCAAAATAGCCGGGTCAATGGCGCTCCAGAAGGCAGCACCCAAGGCAAAGGCCGTTATCCTGGAACCGATCGTGAAAATTGAGGTCAACACTCCGGAAGAATATCTCGGGAATGTGATAGGTGATCTCAATTCAAAGCGCGGGAAAGTACAGGGTGTTGATTCTGCTCCCGGAGGTGCACAGAAAATTATGGCCCTTGTCCCTATGGCCGAGATGCTGATTTACGCAAACCAGCTTAACTCGTTAACGAGCGGGCAGGGCCTGTATACAATGGAAGCTTCCCATTATGAAGAGGTGCCTTCCCATCTGGCGCAGAAAATAATTGCCCAGAAGGAAGAGGCAAAAAAGGAAGAATAACAGCATGATTGTGCAGTTCAGTATAGTCCCCCTGGGAAAAGGCCCGGGCATTGGAGATGATGTTGCAAAAGTTTTAAAAATAGTTGACAATAGCGGACTGTCCTATAAGATAACCCCTATGGGTACTGTAGTGGAGGGCAGCTGGGACGATGTTATGAGACTGATAAAAAAGTGCCACAGTCTTGTAATGAAAAACGGTGAGAGAGTGGTGACGTCAATAACGATTGATGACAGGAAGCGAAGAAAAAATATGATGGAAGAAAAGATAAGATCAGTAGAAAAGAGACTGGGAAAATCACTGAGGAAATAAAATATGAAGAAATACTATGGACTTGATGCAGGCTCTGTAAGTGTGAAACTGGCGCTTCTCGATCCTGAAGGAAAGGTCGTAGAGACAAAATATGTCAGGCATAAGGGCAACCCCCTTACTGTTTCGTATGAAATTTTAAAGGGACTGCCTTCGGATTCTTTCTTGAGCGTTACCGGTTCTGCCGGAAAACTCATTGCGCATGCACTCGGTATAGAGCCGGTCAATGAAGTGGTGGCCCTGAGCTATTCAACGAAAAAACTTCATCCCGAGGTAAGGACCGTCATTGAGATGGGCGGTGAGGATTCAAAGCTCATCCTGATGGAAAACGGGATGGTGAGAGAGTTTTCGATGAACTCCGTATGCGCCGCAGGAACGGGCTCGTTCCTCGACCAGCAGGCGGAAAGGCTCAACCTCAGCATCGAAGAGTTCGGCGAGATCGCCCTCAAGTCAGAAAAACCGCCGCGTATAGCCGGACGGTGCAGTGTGTTTGCCAAGTCCGACATGATCCACCTTCAGCAGATCGCAACCCCTGTAGAGGACATTGTAGCCGGTCTCTGTTTTGCTGTAGCGAGGAACTTCAAGGGCAGCATATGCAAGAACATGGACCTGCCCGAACCGATCAGCTTCCAGGGCGGGGTGGCTGCCAACAACGGAGTGAAACGGGCGTACAGGGAAATACTCTCTGTTGATAGTCTTGTCATTCCGGAACACTTCGCGATCATGCCCGCGATCGGCGCTGTGATGAAAGATATGGACCAGAAGGTTGAGGCAACATTTAAAGTTGAAGACCTTAAAGAATTTATCGCTTCACTTAAGGATGAGGGTGAAGGGCATAAGCCTTTATGCGAGAATCTGGATGCGTTCGAAAAAAGACATGATGTCTCTTACAATATTCATAATCCTGAAACAACTGAAAAGATTGATGCCTATCTCGGGATTGATATCGGTTCGATCAGCACAAATCTTGCCGTACTTGATATGGAAGAAAGGGTGCTCTCAAAGAGATACCTGATGACAGCGGGGAGGCCGATAGAGGCAGTAAAAAAGGGGCTTGATGAAGTCGGCCGGGAGGTAGGAGACAAAGTAAATATCTGCGGTGTTGGTACTACCGGATCAGGAAGATATATGATTGCGGATTTTGTCGGTGCTGATATCGTTAAGAATGAGATTACCGCCCAGGCCCAGGCAGCGGTTGAAATAGATCCTGAGGTTGATACGATCTTCGAGATCGGCGGACAGGATTCAAAGTACATATCCTTAAAGGACGGTATTATCGTTGACTTTGAGATGAACAAGGCATGCGCGGCAGGCACCGGGTCCTTTCTGGAAGAGCAGGCTGAAAAGCTTGATATCTCTGTCAAGAAGGAATTCAGCAGCACTGCCTTTAAATCAAATAAACCATGCACGCTCGGTGAAAGGTGCACTGTATTCATGGAAAACTCACTCCTCTCAAAACAGCAGAGGGGCGCTCCGAAGGAAGATCTTGTTGCAGGGCTTTCATATTCGATTGTCCAGAACTATATAAACAGGGTTGTGGGCGACCGGGCGATCGGGAAGAAAATATTCTTCCAGGGCGGAGTGGCATTTAACAAGACGGTCGCAGCTGCGTTTGAAAAGTATCTTGACCGGCAGATAGTTATCCCTCCCCACCATGATGTTACGGGTGCGATCGGTATGGCGATGATTGCAAAGAAACACATGGAAAATACAATTACGAATGACGAATTACGAATTACGAATGAAGGACAACGGACAACGACCTTCAAGGGTTTTGATCTTTCCAAGAGGGATTATGCCATTAAGTCTTTTGAGTGCAAGGGGTGTGATAATCTCTGTGAGATTAACAGGGTGAAGATTGAAGGGGAGGATGTCCCTCTTTTTTATGGGAGCAGGTGTGAGAAATATGATGTGAAGAAAAAGAACGGAAACTCCGGGACCAGGGCGGAAATGCCTGACCTGTTTACAGAGAGGAATGAGCTGCTGACCAGGGCACACCGGAAGTATGAAGAGAGGTTTCAGAAAACGCAAAAGACAAATGGAAAGCGGGCACCCCGTATAGGTGTCCCGTGGATTTTCTTTTTCCATGATTTTATGCCGCTCTGGAGCACTTTTTTGTGGGAGCTTGGTTTTGAGGTGCGATTTTCGAGCGACACGAACAGGCAGGTCATCAACAAGGGCGTTGAGAATATCCTTGCTGAAAGCTGCTTCCCCCACAAAGTGGCGCATGGACATATAAAGGATTTGATCAATAATGAGATTGATGCCATCTTTCTGCCGAGTTTTATAAACTTTAATCCTGACAGTGGAAAGCTCCGCAGCTTTGCCTGTCCTTACGCGCAGAGCATGCCCTATATTGCTGACCTGGCATTTGACAACATCAAGCTGCTGAAACCGGTAATAAACATGGAGCTGGGAAAGCCGTACCTTGTAAGGCAGCTCTATAAATCTTTTAAACGGTTTAATATTTCAAAGAGCAGAATCAAGGACGCGTTGACCAGGGCAGAACATGCCCAGGAAGAATTTAAATATGCAAAGAAAAAGCGGGGCAGGGAGGTGCTCGAAAATCTGCCCGAAAGGACAGTTGTGATAGTGGGCCGTGCCTACAATGCTTTTGATTCCGGAATAAACCTCGAGATTCCCAAGAAGCTGTCTGCAATGGGGCTCTTTTCAATCCCCATGGATTATCTGCCGCTTGAGACTATTGACATCTCCGAAAAATGGGACAACATGTACTGGAGGTCCGGGCAGAATATCCTGAAGGCCGCTGAAATCATAAGGGACAACCCGAAACTCTTCGCGCTTGTTATCGGAAATTTCTCGTGCGGTCCCGATTCATTTATTAACCGGTTTTTTGAAGATACAATGGGAGGCAAGCCATTCCTCCAGATAGAGATTGACGAACACAGCGCCGACGCCGGAGTGATAACGAGATGCGAGGCCTTCCTCGACAGTATAGGCAGCAGAACGGATATCCCGGTAAAGCAGCCTGAAAAAATAAGGAACCTGACAATCAACAGGGGAACGAAAGACAAGATTATTTATATCCCGAGAATGTCCGACCATGCCTTCGGGGTAAAGGCCGCCTTTGAGGCATGCGGTCTGCAGTCGGAAGTAATGGGCATCCCGGATGCAGAGACGATTAAAGTCGGGAGACGTTATGTGTCCGGCAAGGAGTGTTATCCATGTGCGATCACTACTGGCGACATGATAAAAAAGACGATGTCCCCTGAATTTGATCCTGAGAGGGCGGTATTTTTCATGCCGTCAGGGGGAGGTCCCTGCCGTTTCGGACAATATAATATTCTTCAGAGAATGGTGCTTGATGAAGCAGGTTTTAAGGATGTCCCCATTTATGCACCGAACCAGGACGAGTCCTTCTACACAGACCTGGGCATAGTGGGAGAAGCATTTTCAAAACAGGCATGGAAAGGGATCATGTCGACCGACATTCTCATAAAGTGTCTGCATGAAACAAGACCATATGAGATTAACAAAGGTGAAACAGACGCCCTTTATGAAAAATACCTTAACAGGATTACGCTTTCGCTTAATAGTACCAATGGGTCCATGAATGGCCTGCTGAATGAGATAAGGCGGGGTTTTGCAGGGATAAAAAAGAGCAGAGAAAGAAAACCGCTCATAGGGATTATCGGTGAAGTTTTTGTCAGGCTGAATACCTTTTCGAATGAAAACATTATAAGGAAGATAGAGGACCTCGGCGGTGAGGTATGGATGGCACCATTTGAGGAATGGATCTACTACATAAACCTGATGGGAATAAGGAAGTCCATGGTGAGGCTCCGCACCGGACAGTTCACAAAGAGTGACGCAAAGGACCTCATGGGATCTGTTGTCACGAGATATGTCCAGAAGAAGGTGGAGCATGAATATGCAAAGCCCTTTGAGGGGTTTTTAAGGACGCTGCATGAGCCCTCGACCAGCAAACTGTTAAAGTATGCTTCCCCGTACATTCATGACTCCTTTGAGGGAGAAGCAGTGCTGAGTATGCGCAAGGCCGTGGACCTGGTGAAACATGGCGCCTCGGGCATTATCAGCGCCATGCCGTTTGGCTGCATGCCGGGAACGATAGTCGGAGCCATGTTAAAAGGCATCAAGAGAGACACCGGGACCCCCTGCCTGAATGTTGCGTACGACGGAGCTGAAGCCGCATGTTCGGAAATACAGCTCGAGGCATTTATGCATCAGGCAACAGAAAATATGTCAGCGCGTACAGGAAATTTAAAATAATATTGTTTTTATTTGAAAAAAAATGATTTAAATTGCATAATACTACTCCTTCATTTCATTTTAATGAAATTTTATTTAAGCGGATGGAGAGATTAAACGGAGGTATGTGAATGGGAAACGTCAAAAAATGGCGTAAGAAGAAGATGAGCAAGCACAAGCACAGAAAACTTCTTAAGAGAACAAAACACCAGAGAAGAAGATAAGCATCTATTTACATAGATAGTAGATAAGAGAAGGGGCAATAATATGTCCCTTTTTTTGCGCCTTATAATATTTGCTGAAATTCTTATTAAATTATCAAATAACCCTGGGCGCTTCTGTTACACTTTCCGGACCTGAATTCACAAATCAGGAAAATGTCTGATCAGATATACAAAAAGCAGTGTTCCTGAGACCGATTATCGATATAACTAATTGATTTTATAGAGATAATTTAGAAGGGCAATTTTATTGTCCTAGCTGATAATTATTTGCTTGATAGAAATGGTCTGATGGTATATATTATCAGGAACAAAAAACACATCATATTGATGGTGTGAAACATGAACATACTACATTTAGTTGTTTTAGCATGAAAAACCGCAGTAAATAAAAATAAATCTAAAGGATACTGAATATGCGAATTGAAAGGGTTGAATTAGTAGGTTTTAAATCATTTGCAGAGAAAACGGTATTTAAGTTTCATCCCGGTATGACAGGTATCGTCGGCCCCAACGGCTGCGGCAAGAGTAATATTGTGGATGCCTTTAAGTGGGTGCTGGGAGAACAGAGCGCCAAGAGTCTGAGGGGCGGGAAGATGGAGGATGTCATATTCGCTGGCTCGGCAACCATGAAGACCAGGGGGATGGCAGAGGTGACACTGGTCCTTTCGGACATTATCAAAAAAGAACCGGAGAGTAACGGCTCAGGAGAGAAAGTTGAAAAAAACATAAACAGGCTCTCAGTAACGCGCCGCCTCTACCGTTCCGGTGAGAGTGAGTACATGATGAACAAGGTACCCTGCAGGCTCAAGGACATCAGGAACATGTTCCTCGATACAGGGCTTGAACTGAAGGCATATTCGATCCTTGAGCAGGGCAGGATCGGCGACATTGTTAATTCAAAGCCCCTGGACAGGAGGTTCCTTATTGAAGAGGTTGCGGGCGTAATGAAATACAAGGTCCGGAAACATGAGGCAAAGAACAAGCTCGAACTGTCCAAGACAAACCTCCAGAGACTGCAGGACATTGTTGCCGAGGTGAAGAGGCAGATCAATACAGTTGACCGGCATGCGAAGAAGGCTGAACGGTATAAAAAACTGCATGAAGAGATTATGGATATTGACCTTAGGATAGCCAAACGTGACCTCAAGGCATTCAGGGAAGAGATAAACGGTCTCGCATCATCCGAGGAAACACTTAAATCAAGGGAAGCGGAAGTTTCTGCTAACTATCATGCGACTGAGGCACTGATAGAGGAGAAGAAGCTTGTATGTGTGGACCAGGAGAGGGCGCTTGCCGGGATCAGGACCGGACTCTACTCGCTTGAGAAAGAGACCACTGAGGATGAAGGGAAAATAGCCCTTTTAAAGAGTGAGTGCAATAACCTGAGGGAGAGGTACAACACACTGGACAGGCAGGAGAATGAACTTGACCTGGAAAAAGAGAATACCATTGCTTCGGTAGGTGATATTGAAAAAGGTGAAATTGAAATGACACAGGAACTCACGGAGCTCCATGGCATTCTTGAAGAAAGAAAACAGATCTTCTCCACTGCAGAGAGGGAGAGGACCGAAATTGAGCATGAGCTTGAAGATGAAAGAAGAAACCTCTTTAATAAGGCAGAAGAGATAAGCAATACAAAAAATGAGATTAACCATCTGACAATGAGCATCGACAATATCAGCCGTAAGGCCGAGAAGAATTCCCAGGACATGAATACACTCAGCAGCAGCCTCTCATCGCTGAACACATCAATCGAGCAAATGAGAAGCGAACACCTCAGGATAGACGCTGAACTTCAGGAGATAAAGAGTAACAGGAATGATCTTACCGGCAGGATGAGTGAGAGGAAGACGAGGCTTGCTGACAGTGAGAAATTTCTTTATGCGGAAAGAGAAGGCCTGGCTGCTATGGGTTCAAGGCTCGAATCGCTCCAGGAGATGGACCGGAGCCGGATGGCTATGATCGATGAAAGTATTAAGACACTCTGCCAGGTGGCTGATATATTTGATACCCCTCCGGAATATGAGACTGCCATGGAGGCGATACTTGGCGACAAGCTGGCTGCTGCGGTCGTCGAAAACAATGAAGAGATAACAAAGGCGCTGCAGCATATAAAGGAGCAGAATACAAAGAGAAGCGGATTTATAACGGTGCATCCTGTTGGAAATAATTTTGCCGGAGGTACAGGCTCCCTGCTTTCACAAAGCAGTGTGATAGGGGAAGCCGCGAAATTTGTTTCTGTAAGAGAAGGTTTTGACAGAGTAGCGGCAGCGCTGCTTAATGACGTTCTGCTGGTTGATAACCTCGATACGGCACTCTCTATAAGGGAAAGACCTTTTGAGGACGGGGCTGCCATCCCCTATATGGTTACCCTTGAAGGAGAAGTAATCGAGCCGTCCGGTATGATCTTTGCCGGAACGGACAAGGGTGTTCTGAAGATCAAGCGTATGGTGAAAGAGCTTGAGAATGAAGTCAAAGAGAAGAAGGCGAAGATAGCTGAAGCCGAGAGGATGGTTGAGACCATAAAGGAGGAGATCATCTCAACAGAAAATGAGATCATCTCACTTGATGGCAGGATATCCAGCCAGGAAAAATACAGCCACGGAATGGAAGTCAAGCTTGCGAACTTTGAAGATGAAAACAGCCGGCTCCAGAAGAAGCAGGAGTATATCACCCATGAGATCAATGATGACCACAGGGAAAAGGACGGCCTGAAAAATACCCTGCAGGAGAAGGACGGTTATCGCAGCTCACTTGAAAACGGGAAACTGGAGATCGAGGAAAAGATAAGGGTTGTACAGAATACATTATCAGAGAAGAGGGAAACGCTTGAAACAATGCGTTCCGGGCTTACCGAGATAAAACTCAATCTGGCATCTGCCAACGAAAAGATGGCATCTGTCAAAAGGGAGATTTCGAGACTGAATGAGAGTCTTGTTAACATTGATCAGAAGAAGGTGGAGATTGAGAATGAACGGAAAAGCATTAACGAAGGCATCAGCAACAGGGAGCAGGAAGTAACGGCAAAAGAAGATACCCTGAAATTGAAAATTATACGGGTCAGTGAGCTGCAGTCAGAGGCATCTTCTGTGAACGAAATACTCGAGTCAAAAACTGCCGAACTCGCGCTGATCGAAAAACAGGAAAAGGAACTTGCCGCTGAACTCGAAAAGATACGGAGTGAACTCAGCCATGTTGAGATGAAGAAGATGGAACAGTCGATGAAACTGAACTACATGGTGGAGGATATCAGCAAGACATACTCTGTTGAGATCGAAACAGTTGACGTGCCTGATAATGTAACACCTGAAGAAGAGGAAAAGCTGCCGCGTCTTAAAGAAAGACTGCAGGCAATAGGCCCTGTAAGTCTGGGCACACTCGATGAATATGAGGAACTGAAAGAAAGATTTGCATTCCTCACAAAACAGAGGGACGACCTGCTCCAGTCGATTGATGCGCTTGAAGACACGATAAGAAAGATCAACCGGACCACAAAGAAGAGGCTCGAAGATGCCTTTGAAGCCCTGAACGAAAAATTCAAGGAGGTCTTCAAGATCCTCTTAAATGGAAAGGCGGAGCTTCAGCTTACCGAGGGGAGCATACTGGATGCCGGCATTGAGATCGTGGCACAGCCTCCGGGCAAGAGGCTCCAGAACCTGAATCTGCTTTCAGGCGGTGAAAAGGCAATGACAGCGCTCTCCCTGCTTTTTGCGGGCTTCATGATCAAGCCGACACCGCTCTGTCTGCTCGACGAGGTTGACGCGCCCCTTGATGAGTCCAATACAGTAAGGTTTCTGAAACTCCTGAAGGAACTCTCCACGAGCATACAGTTCATAGCCATCACCCACAACAGGCGTACAATGGAAGCGTCCGACTATCTCTACGGAATAACCATGGAAGAGCCTGGCTCTTCAAAGGTGGTTTCCATGCACCTTTCGGACGCGGAAATGGAAGACAAAACAGAAGTGGAAACCGAAGCGGAAGAGGTAAAGGAAACAGAGGTAAAAACGGCTGTAGAAGCAGAGAAGGAAACTGTTTAGGCTCTCGAGTCAATGCTCACATTCCAGAATCCGCCCGATAAAATATTCACAGCAATGCTGACGAGAAGCATTGAGTTAACAGTAGACCAGCTGAGAGAATTAATAGACAGACGGCAGGACAAAGGCAGCAGGGAAAATGAACTTGAATATCTCATGCCTTTTGCATTCAGGGTGTTTACTCCTGAAACAGCCCTGGAAACTTTTCAGAGAATCCTGGTCTGTCATAAGAACCCCGATTTATACCGCCTTAATAATTACCATTATCTATTGTTGTATGACATATTATGTAACTACTCTGAAATTCATAATGACATGGTCCGAACTGCTGATGATATCAGTGAGAAGAAAGAGGCATCTGACATAGGGGGCTTTCAAGTTGAGAGGATTGATTTTGGTGATCTGATATCCATGTATTTTCATGATACAGATTTTCTGTTTGATGCAGATACGGTGATTAAGCTTGGACTTGATAAAAGAAAAGTACTGGGCATGAAAGAAGAAATCTTCGGCATATCGCAGGGGCTGGCCCCTCATCCGGAGGAACTGAGGGTCAAATTAGATGAAAGTGAAATTCCGGAAATTGAATTTCAGTTACCAGTTTGGGGGCCTGATTCAAAGGTGTATCCGGATTTTAATCCAAGTAAGGATGTTGAGACATATTAGGAGGGCCATCCATTGTTACCCCTCTGTATTCCCCTCTTTGGCAAAGAGGGGTCTGGGGAGATTTTATAATTATTGTTTTTCATTCCGATTCTTGTTCTTCATTACTGTCCACTGGTTCATCAGATTCAACATCTTCATTTTCGTCATCCAGCGTATCAAGCGGACTATCAGGTGCGCCGCTTAATTCTCTTACAACATGCAGATAGATCATTGTAGTTTCAATATTCTTGTGACCAAGCAGTTGTTGAATTATCCGTATGTTTACTCCTTTCATCAATAAGTGAGTAGCAAAACTGTGCCTGAGAGTATGGACTGAGGCATGTTTTGGAATACCTGTTTTTTTTAATGCAATGTACATGGCACTGCGTATTGCCTTATCACTTTTATGATGTCTACGAACCTTTCCGCTTCGTGGATCTACAGAAAGCTTCGATGAAGGAAAAACATATTGCCAGTGCCACGCTTTTGCAGTATTTGGATATTTACGAGATAACGCATGGGGCAGATGTACTTCACCGTGTTCTGAAGCAAGGTCTTTTTTATGCAGGATTTCTACTTTTTTCAGATGATCTAACAATTGTGGTTTTATTGATTCAGGGAATATTGTCGATCTGTCCTTGTCCCCTTTAGAGTTTCTCACCATGATGAGATTTGCACCAAAGTCAACATCTTTGACTCGCAAACGTACAAGCTCTATAACGCGAAGACCCGAGCCGTATATCAGTTTAAGGATAAGAAGATTTTCACCTTTAATATGTTGGAAGACCTCCTTGACTTCTTTAACTGTAAACACAACCGGCAGCTTCTGCCCGCGTTTTGCTCTGACAGACTTATTTAAATCTTGCAGATCAATTTTCAGTACATTTCGAAAAAAGAATATCAGTGCATTAAATGCTTGATTCTGAGTAGAGGCGGCAACCTTCCTGTTCAAGGCGAGATAACCCAGATAATCTCTCACGTCTGATGATTTCAGGTTGCTGTCTATCCCTTTTTTTTTGACCTGTTTCATATATAAGTAGAAATCTTTGATCCGCTCGATATATTTCCGCTCTGTACGGTAAGCATAGTGCTTAATACGTATAGCTTGACGTAATTCATCGATGAGATTAGAGACGGAAGCACAGGCTTCTATCTTTTTAACGCTGGAAGAAGATCCTTCATGTCTATTCTTAAACTGATGAACATACAATGTAATAGCATTATTCGCCTGATTGACCTGCCAATCGGCAACTTTCTCGTGTGAGGTTAAATGATTCGTGAATTTTTGAACCTGTAAATCATGGTTGAGTTTACTGTTGTTAGTTGTAAAAACTAAGAATTTGCTTGCCCAATGAGCGTAAAATGGGATATACTTTTCTTGGACAAGGTTATTAGAACGTAGATATTCCTGAAATTCAGCTAATACATTTTTTTTCATGCTATGTCCCCTAAATGACATTATTACCAGGAAAACGGAGTTTCCGTTTATATGGTATTACAGGGCAAATCGGAATGTCAAGGGTTTGAGTTCCGTTATAGTAAAGGCAGTTACATTTTCAGGAAATCTTTAGGAAGTATTGGAAATTAAAGAAACCGGAAGGTTCGGGATTAATATGTTATAGCAACAAAAAAAGGAACAACATAATACCATGAGTTTAGGGAAAGCAATTAGGGTAGCATCAAAAATAGCGAGAGAAATTGATAAAGCTAATAAACGTGCGCAGCGTGAGCATGAAAAGAGAGAACGTGAGCTAGAAAGAGAGCGGAAAAGAACGTTGGCAGAAGAGGAGCGATTTAGGAAGGAGTTACCCCGCGAAGAGAGACAAAGGAAAAAGGAAGAAGAAAAAGAAGCTTTTGAAGAAGAGAAAAGAATATTTGAAGAAAGACTACTTGGAAGAAAACAACTAAGACTCGATTTAATTAATAAAAAAAGATAAGTAGGGGGTTATGCTATGGAATTTAATTTAATAGCAATAGTGTTTTCAGTACTTAGTTTAATATTCTTTATCACAACAATATATGCATTTCTTCAATATAAAAGCAAAAAGAAAGATTCCATAAGTCTTGAGGGCAAGCTCAAACAATTAAAACAGGACATTGAAACATCAGAGAAGCAGTTATTAGAAATTACCTCACAGTATGAAGATAAGCAAAAAGATTTACAGCATTTGATTGATCTTGAAAAACAAGAAAATGATTTACGCAAAAGAGTAGAAGGATATCAAAATTCGATATCTGAATTAACTAACGATATTGACCAGAAAACCGCTCAGCGTGACGAGTTGTCATCAGAGATAGCAAATATAAAAAATGATATATCTATATTTTCCCCGACTCTCGACTTAATCAATATAGGCTTTTTTGAAGAACCAGATTACTTATTTGAAACTAGTGATAGATTTAAGGAAGAAATAAAAACCGTTCGAGAAAAACAAAAGGAAATAATAAAAAACAAAAAAGCAATTTATATACCTGAGGAAGTTGCTGTAACCAGCAATAGCACTTATGCCAAAAAAATTCTACAAGGTCAAGTGAACTTGATGCTTAAAGCATTTAATATTGAATGTGACAAGTTACTAGGCTCATTAAAGCCAAGTAATTTTGCCAATACTCTTGAAAGAATTGACAAAGTGGCAACGGATATTGAAAAAACATCTTTATCACTAAAGTGTGGCTTTTCTCAAAAATATGTAAAGTTAAAATTTGAGGAATGTGAATTATATTATCAATTCATCTTAAAGCAACAGCGAGAACGTGAAGAACAACAACGAATTAAAGAACAAATACGTGAAGAACAAAAAGCTGTTCGTGAGTTTGAAAGAGCTTTAGCAAAAGCACAAAAAGAAGAACAGATGTATCAGGATGCGTTGGAAGAAGCACAAAAACAGTTAGAAATAGCTGGAGATAAAGATAAAGAAAAACTGGAAGATAAAATCCGACTCCTTCAGAAGCAACTCGAAGAAGCCATGGAAAAAGAGGAGCGAGCAAAGAGCATGGCAGAGCAGACAAGAAGAGGTCATGTTTATATTATTAGTAATATAGGGTCGTTCGGAGAAGATGTATATAAAATTGGTCTTACTAGAAGATTAGAGCCGTTAGATAGAGTTAAAGAGCTCGGTGATGCAAGCGTACCATTCTCATTTGATATTCATGCCATGATTTATACTGAAGAAGCCCCTAACCTTGAGTCGCAGCTTCATAAAGAATTTACTTACAACAGGGTAAATGATATCAACTTCAGAAAAGAATTCTTCAATATTTCATTAGAAGATATTAAAGATAAAGTTGAAAGTATTACTGGGAATGGGGCTGATTTTAAAATGACGG
>JBDLIC010000083.1:0-15587 GCA_039715075.1 Nitrospirota bacterium | reverse complement strand
TGCGAGTCGATACTTCACCTTTGGCATGATGAACCTCCTTGTTTTGGAGATTATCATACTACATTCTATCTAACATATCAAGTGTGACATGACACTAGTACATAAAAGGAAAAAATGCAAATGAATACTTCTGTGAGAACGTGATGAATTTAAGGCGAGTGTACCAAACTTCTTTGGTAGTAGATTAAATCCAGATAGCCTTGTAATGGATTTAAAAACGTTACAGCGATTCCATCGTTAAAGTTAGGCGATATAATTATCCTGAGAAGTCTTGCAGGTATGCGCAAAACTTGTCTTTTGAAAAAAAATGACACTTCGATGTTCGGTTCAAAAGGAAAGCATACCTCTCTTGTGTTTATAAACATGCCATTCCCTGAGAGATTTGTTGCGGTTCCAGAATATTCTTTATTGCAAAAATACAATTTTACATTTATATTCGTCTGGATTCTCCTTGAGATTCTTCTTTCCATCAGGTTCTTCTTTTTCTTTTCAAAAAACGTCTAACTGTTAATGTTGCTCCACCTGAGAGAAAGAGGATCGAACTTATTGGTTCAGGAGCAACTGCCACTCCTGTACTAAAATTGGGATTACTGGATGGCATGTTAAGAGGCGGCATATCAGAAGACAGAGATAGAAACAAGGGTATGTTGGCTGGAGGCAAATCGAAAGGCGGTTTATAAACAGGTGGTGTATCGAAGGGCGGGGTAACGAAGGGGGGCGCATCAAGCGACAGAGTTAGAAATGGCGGTATAGTATCTGGAGGTGTATCGAAAAGATGTGAATCGAATGGAGGTCGTGCATTTGCAAAACTGGGGAAGGTTAATACTAGTGTAAAAACTATTAACATTGTTTTTGAAAATATTTTTTTCATTTTTATCTCCCTTAAATATAGTTGGAACTTTCTATTACTCAAGAAAGATGCCAGAGCAGGAGAAAAAATAGATTATATTATTTGTTTTGTAGAATCAGATAGTTAGTAAAAGGATTATTCAGTATGCTTAAGAATGCAATAGACAAAAACTGTGACTTTGATACATAAAGCATTTCACATTTATGTGACAAGTAACAATAAATAGGAAAGTTGTTCTTTTTTTCTACTGTTAAAATCTAAAAATAAAATCAATTTTCGATTTTTTCTTTAAACAATAATTTACAATTGCAATATTGCATAAAGAATAAATTTCAAAATCATTTTTTTCCATAAGAAACAATTAAAAATATTAATTGCTACTGTGAACCAATTGTGAACCTGATAAGAGAAAACAGGGGATAACAAG
The DNA here is from genome assembly GCA_039715075.1 of Nitrospirota bacterium. GTDB lineage: Bacteria > Nitrospirota > Thermodesulfovibrionia > UBA6902 > UBA6902 > JBDLIC01. Next base: position 14,310 of record JBDLIC010000083.1, on the reverse strand, counting down.
AACGAAAACACTGGTTATGATTTTGCTATTTATTCAGATACTATCAAACATTAGAGAACAAGAGAGGAAATAAGCGGCGGGCTATTGAATACATGCCATTCAAGCGCCCTCCCAACTGAGCTACAGCCCCGTATATTGAAGTTTTATTTTGAAAATCTATAACTTATATGATTGTGATGCTTTTTAATTTTACCTGTTTTCTTCAAAATTGTGAAGTAATTGTGAACCAAAAATATTCTATGTCTAATGCGGTAACAATTATAGCATACAGAATAACAATTTTTTAATGCTTTTGGAATATAGGGAGGAATGCTATGAAGATATTAACTCTAATACCTATTACTAAACGATTTAAAGAAATGAAATTTTGAGGATTACAAGTAGCAATTTGCAATAATTTAGCTAAAAAATATTATTATTTACTTATTATAAAAATCTTTCTGAGAACAGCATCCGTTTCTATATAAATTTCATTTGTTTGCCAATCTTCATCTGGATCCCATACATAGACCTCAAAATCTGGATCGATCTTTTCTAGCTTATCAATTAAATCTTTAACTCTCATTTATTTCATTCATAGTTAATCTGTTTTTCTTGTTCAAAGTTCAGATAGGCGTAACGTAAAGAAATTGATAAAAAAATCAATTCTTATTTCCTTTCAATCAGCAAAAGTCCCGTCAGTGCGCTTTCCTGTGCCGCAGATGTATGTTGCTGTACTTATCTTTTACAAACAAACCCGATATATAAACCCAACAAAAATTGCTGTCATCAGGAGTCCAAGCGGGGTAACTATAATAGCCAGAAAAACTATCTCTTTAAAGGTGATATCATTTGTAAATCCTCCTTTCTTTCCAGATAAAAAAAGCCGAACTTACCAAGGGTTCATCCTTCGGTAGCTCGGCTATCTTTTCCCCAAAAGACCCGAAACTTTCGGTCCCCTTTTCACAAAGGTTTTGACTTTATCGGGTTAGCTTTTCTATATAAATTACTTATCACAAATTGATTTTGCTGTCTATTAAAATATATAAATAAATATATAAATCTGTTTTATTCTTTGTATTAATGACAAGACAATATTGTTTTATTTTGTTGATTTGCGTTGTTAATAAACAAGTACAGTGTTGATTTGGAAAAATGTTAACAGTATTCTCATCGCTAATTGGTGTACCCTCCAATATCATCGGGCTTTTGCTGTTTATATGGGTTTTTTGCCGATACTATATGGTTATTTTACCAATATAGTATTTTGAGCCTGCGCATTATATTGCTATCCTTTTGATTTTTAATATATTTATTTTTTGGTATTGTTTTTGCATATCACATTAATGTTAATAGTGTGATTTTTGTGTCTGCTTAAGGAAATGAGATTATGCATAGACAAAATGGAGATTGATTGAGGGAAGATTTTTTATTACGTTCTAATCTGATAACTTTTTAAAAGGAGCCTGTTTATGAAACCTTCTGTCTTAATAGTAGATGACGAAGAAGTCATTCGCAATGGCCTTGCGAGACTGCTTGAAGATAACTGTATAACATATAAGGCTTTTAACGGCAGGGAAGCCATTGAGATATTAGATAATCATAGAGACATTGATGTTATGTTGTGTGACATAATGATGCCTGAGATGGAAGGCATTGAAACGATTGAAAAGATACGGTCTTATAATAAAGATATATCTATAATTATAATTACTGCTGTTTCTTCCCCTCTTACAGTTTGTGATGCAATGAGAAAAGGTGCTAATTATTTTATGCGTAAGCCTCTTGATATTAACCAACTCGAGCTGGCTATAAAAAGTTTGAGCAAATAATTAATTTACATTAGTCGGGGGTAGTCCGCATACAGAAAAGTAAAATTATAATGGGTTATTGCCTGCCAGCAGGGACTCTATCCTTGAGGCCGCTGAAAGGAGTATCTCTTCATCAAGAGGTCTTGCCGCTATCTGGACGCCTATGGGAAGGCCCTCTCCTGTTTTGCCGCATGAAATGCTGATTGCAGGGGTCCCTGTAAGGTTTGCGATCGTACTGTAAATGTCGCTTAAATACATCTCAAGCGGGTCATTTATTTTTTCCCCGATTCTGAAGGCAGCGGTCGGGGCTACCGGATGTATGAGAAAATCAGATGTCTCAAATGCTGAATTATATTCCTCAATGATTGCCGACCTGACCCTGGATGCCTTCAGGTAGTAAGCGTCATAATATCCCGAGCTGAGCACATAGGTACCGAGGATGATCCTTCGTTTAACCTCTTCTCCAAAGGCTTCGGCGCGTGTATTTAAGTACATATCATCCAGATCATTAACTCCCTCAGCACGGAACGTGTAGCGGACCCCGTCGTATCTGGCGAGGTTTGAACTTGCCTCAGCGCATGCGATAATGTAGTATGCTGCCACAGCGTAATGGGTTTTAGGCAAAGATACCTGGACAATAGAATGTCCATCGTTCTTAAGTAAATCAATTACCCGCTCGACGCTCTCCCGCACTTCATCATTGAGCCCTTCCTCAAAATACTCTTTTGGGACTCCCACGCGGTATGTCTGTTTGCTGCCCAGTCCGCTGAGATAGTCGGGGGTGTCTTTGTTGATAGAGGTTGTGTCGCGCGGGTCATGTCCGGCAATTACGCCCATTAAAAGGGCCGCGTCACTGACATCCTTTGACAGGACGCCGATCTGGTCAAGTGAGGAAGCGTATGCAACAAGGCCGTACCTTGAAACCCTTCCGTATGTCGGCTTGATACCGGTAACACCGCAGAAAGATGCCGGCTGACGGATCGATCCGCCCGTGTCCGAACCAATTGCGATAATACATTCATTGGCAGCTACAGCTGCAGCTGACCCGCCGCTGGTGCCCCCTGAAACATAATCCGGGTTGTGCGGGTTCATGGTAGGGCCGATTATGGAATTTTCTGTGCTTGATCCCATAGAAAATTCATCCAGGTTGGTCTTGCCGATGACTATACCATCTGCATCAAGGATTTTTTCTACTACCGTCGCATTATAGGGAGGGACGAAATCAGCCAGCATGCGGGACGCGCATGTGGTCGGAATCCCCTCTGTGCAGATGTTATCTTTAATCGCTATCGGCAGGCCGTCAAGAACACCGACTGCTTCACCGCGTTCACGGCGCGCATCGATTTTTTCGGCTTCATCCAGCAATTCCTTCCGGTCACGAACAGTTATATATGCCTTTACAGATGACTCCCTGCGGTCAATTTCATTAAGGACCGATTCCATAATATCACGGCTGCAGGTCTCCCCGGAAGAGATAAGCTCCTTCAGCTTCATGGCTGTCATTGATGATAATTCCATTTTTGTAATCCTTTGCTGGAGAATTATAATATATTGACTGAAAAAAAGCAGTTGAGAGCTGACACTCAGCCTGTTTTGTTGTAAATAATTAAGGCTTTATGTTACCCTTCAGCATCATTAATGAAGGAGATTCAGCCTCGTGCCCGAGCAGGTCCTGATTGTACAGAATAATTTAATAAGCTCTCACATACAGTGCGGAACAGGCTGTCTGATCACTGAGCATAAAAAGCAGATATTTGACAAGATACTGAAAAATCAAATATTTATGCCGAGGGACGAGGCAGAGTATAATTTTGAGCACAAGCAGATAATTCCGTATGTGATCATCCGCAGCAATAATAATTTCCTTCTGCTTAAACGGACAACCAAACAGACCGAAAAGAGGCTCCACAACAAATATTCACTTGGAATAGGGGGCCACGTTAATCCCGGGTCCTCAACAGATCAGGTAGACACTATTATGAATGGATTGCAGCGGGAACTTAATGAAGAGATTTATTTGAATGACCCCGGCAATCTAAACTTTATAGGTATTATAAATGACGAAAGCAACAGTGTAAGCAGGGTCCATCTCGGCCTGCTGTATGTTCTCGATGTCTTATCTTTAAAGTATCGGGTGCGGGAAACTGAATTGATGACCGCGCAATGGGTAAGCGGTGAGGAACTGAAAGAGTATTATGACGGGCTGGAGACATGGTCCCAAATTGTCTATGATCAATACATAAAAAAAGGGTTCGAGGTGTCAAGGGTCCGAGGGTCCAAGGGATAAGAGCATAATCTTTTGTTCACTCGACCCCTTGACCCCTTGAATCCTGGAACCCTGCTTTTTAAATTATGAAACCAAAAGAAAGAATAATACTTGCCCTTGATGTACCGGAATACAAAGAGGCAGTTACTATTGTCAACAAGTTTAAAAAGGAAATTGAAATATTCAAGGTCGGCTCTGAGCTGTTTACCTCAGCCGGCCCGAAAATAGTTGAGAAGATCCATTCAATGGGCAAGAAGGTTTTTCTTGACCTGAAGTTTCATGATATCCCGAATACCGCAGCAAAATCCGCTCTGGCTGTTGCGAGGCTCGGGGTATTTATGTTTAATGTTCATACCCTCGGCGGCCTGAAGATGATGAAAGAGGCGGCGTCAAGTTTAAGCAGGTTTGCACTCGAAAATAATGTTGACAGGCCGAGGCTTATCGGTGTAACGATCCTGACGAGCATTGACCAGAGAACCATGCAGAGCGAACTGGGTATTGATATGCGGATGAGTGCACAGGTAAAGCACCTTGCAGGACTGGCCAAAAGGGCGGGACTGGACGGAGTGGTAGCCTCACCGGAAGACGCACTGATGATACGTAACCGTTTTGAAAAGGACTTCCTCATTGTAACACCAGGGATCAGACCGACCTGGATAAAGAAGGACGATCAGAAGAGGACCCTGACCCCTAAACAGGCCTTTAGCAAGGGTGCGGATTATATTGTTATAGGACGGGCGATAACCGCTCAGCCGCATCCGGTGGACGCATTAAAGCGCATTGAAGAGGAAATAGCAGGAGTGTAATATGTTATCCGTTATTAGTTATATGTTGCCGGCTGTTCTGATAATTATTAACGCATAACATAAAATCAATAATGTATAACCATGCTTAAGATTTCTCCCTCCAGAAAAACTTTCATAGAGAATGCACGGGTCGGCAGGATATCTCCCGTCTATGCAGTACTGCCCTTCATGTCTCCCCAGGACGTTTATGAGAGCCTGGAAACTCCGAACAGTTTTCTGCTTGAGAGCATAAAGGGGCCGAACAAGATTTCGAGATACTCTTTTATCGGGTCGGAACCATTTCTGGAATTCAGTGTGAAAAACGGTTCTGTGAAAATAACCCGCAAAAGAAAGAAGAGGGTGACCTCGGAATCTCCTCTCAGGAAGCTCAGGGAACTGGTTAATGCATACCGGGCCAGCCCCGTTAAAGGGGTGCCTCCATTTACAGGAGGAGCAGTCGGCATTATGAGTTATGATTTCATTCATTACTTTGAACGCCTGCCAAAGACCGCAGCTGATGATCTTAACATACCTGATGCCCATTTTCTTTTTATTGATACTGCGGTTGCTATTGATCATAAACTCCGGAAGACATTCCTTGTTTCCTGTCCTGCTGCTGAAGAAATCATCGCGGAGTCCGGCGGACCGGTAAAAAGCTGGGGCAGTTATTATGATAGTGCCTGTGAAAAAATAAACAATCTTAATACAAAAATCTCTCACCTTTTTCTGGAACCTCAAAAGGACATAAAAACCCCCGGGAAAAAGAAATCAAAATCATCCATAAAGATCAGGCATGAGATGAGCAAAAAAAATTACATGAAAATAGTTGGAAGGGCAAAGGAATATATAAGGGCAGGTGATATTTTTCAGGCGAACCTTTCGCAGAGGGTTTCGGCTGATATCGGGGACGCCTCAGCATGGGAAATATATAAAGTATTGAGCAGAATAAACCCTTCTCCTTTTGCAGCGTATATGAATATGGGGGACTACTACATCGCAAGTTCGTCCCCGGAGAGACTGGTAAGGGTCAACGGCACGACTGTGGAAACAAGGCCGATAGCGGGGACAAGGCCGAGGGGAGAAGACGCAGAGGGTGACAGGGAAATGAGGAACGATCTTCTACTGAATGAAAAAGAGAGGGCAGAGCACCTGATGCTGATTGACCTTGAAAGAAATGACCTCGGCAGGATATCTGATTACAGTTCGGTTAAAGTTGATGAACTCATGATTACTGAAGAGTACTCCCATGTTATACATATTGTGTCAAATGTAAAAGGCAGGATGGCAGCGGGAAAAGACTGCTTTGACGCAATAAGGGCAACCTTTCCAGGGGGAACGATTACCGGAGTCCCGAAGGTGAGGTGCATGGAAATTATCGATGAACTTGAACCTGTAGTACGCGGCCCGTATACCGGCGCAATAGGATACATAGGGTTTACCGGGGCAATGGACCTGAATATCATCATCAGGACATTTGTTATAAAGGATTCTACCGCCTATGTCCAGGCCGGTGCCGGGATAGTAGCGGACTCTGATCCGGAAAAAGAATACTATGAGACACTGAAGAAGGCAGAGGCGCTGATTAAAACGTTAGAGGTCTTGTAATTCCTCTCATATCTCCCCCTTTGGAAAAGGGGGATTAAGGGGGATTTCACGAATAATTTCTTTAAAAAATCTCCCCTAGCCCCTCTTTGCTAAAGTCGAATCGACCCTCGTGAGACCCGACTCGGGAGGGGAATACAGACTGCATTATTATTAATAATGTTATTCTTTTTGATGCCGCGCCTACAGCATTATAATATTAAATATGGATAACCATACATTAAGGGTCCTGGAGTTTAACAAGATATTAAACATGGGCGCTGCCTTTGCGGTCACTGCGCCGGGCAGGAATGTTGTACAGGACATAAGGCCGCTTAAAAATACAGGGGAGATAAGACGGAAGATCGATCTTGTTTCTGAATGCCGGAAAATATTTTCTGAAGGGCAGTCTATGGGGATAGAGAATTTTGGCGACCTGTCGCCCCTTTTCCAGAGGATAAGGCCGGCTGACGCAGTCCTTGATCCCCTTGAACTCACGTCTTTCCTCCCGTTTTTTTACTCTGTGTTTAATCTCAAAATATGGAGTAACAATCCTTCATATCCAGGTCTCGGGAAAATTGTATCAGAGCTGGTGACCCATCCTGATATAAAAAAATCTATAGAAGGCGCAATTGACAGGGAAGGGAAGATCCGTGATAATGCCTCCCCGGAGTTGTCGTACATACGCAGGACCATCAAAACGCACGAGAAAAAGATTAAAGAGGTCCTTGAAGAGATGCTGAAACGGAAAGGTCTCGAACCGTACCTACAGGATTATTTCCTTGCCGAGAGAAACAACAGATGGGTCATTCCTGTAAAAAGTGATTCAAAGGGGAGTGTGCCGGGAGTGGTCCATGACATCTCAAATACAGGCGAGACAATTTACGTGGAGCCCTACGCTATCCAGAAACCGGGGAATGAGCTTGAATCTTTAAAGGTGGAAGAGAAGCTTGAAATGCATCGGATCCTCAGGATGCTCTCTTCCCTTTTGAGGACAGACCTTCACGAAATCGAAGAAGATTACCGCATCGCTGCAGAGGTTGACGCCCTGCAGGCCCTTGCAGTTTTTGCTGACCGGATGGAGATGTCCTCTCCTGAGATCAATGAAAAGAGATATATGAGGATAACCGGGGGCTGCCACCCGCTTCTCTGGAAGACGCTTAAAAAGGAAGGCCGGGAAGGAGACCTTGTGCCGCTGAATATGGAAATCGGGCGAGATCATTCGAGCATGGTAATTACCGGTTCAAATACAGGAGGGAAAACAGTAGCGCTCAAAACGGCCGGTGTGTTGAACCTCATGGCCCTTTCAGGGATGCATACGCCGTCAGGCTCTGGCACAACCTTTCCGTTTATCGAAAATATCCTGGCGGACATCGGGGATGATCAATCGATCGAAGAAAACCTTTCGACCTTTTCCGCTCATATTAAACGTATTTCCGACATCATCAGTCAGAGCAATTCTCATACTCTGGTCATTATTGATGAACTCGGTACCGGAACAGACCCTGAACAGGGAGGCGCCCTGTCCTGTGCGATTTTGAGAAAGCTGAAAATGAGAGGCGCTCTCACCGTTGTATCAACGCATCTCGGAAGGCTTAAGGCGTTTGCCCATGCCGAGGCCGGCCTGATAAACAGTGCCATGGAAATGGAAGAGCTCATTGTTAATGGAGCCTCAACATACAGGCCGACCTATAAGCTTGTGGTCGGAGAGGCCGGGACCTCTCATGCCTTTGAAATAGCGGAGTCGCTTGGATTGCAGGGGGACGTTATACGCGAGGCAAAGCAGTTTATGTCAGGAGAGGGTGTTGAGACCGAGGCTCTGATCACAGAACTGAAACGGAAAGCAGGGGAGATTAATAAAAAACTGAAAGAGACGGAAGAACTTAAAGAAAAGGCCGGTCAGCTTAAGTCGTCTCTGGAAAAGGAAGTTTCAGCGGCCAGGGCATCAAGGAATGAAAAACTTTCAAATGCACTGAAGGAAGCTGAAGATACTGTCCGCAGGGCAAAGGCAGAGGCGCATGACATTATCAAGGACCTGAAAAAGCAGGGGCTCTCAAAGGCTGCCGGGGCATCGCAAAGCCTCAATGAACAGCAGGCAGAGCTTAAGAAAAAACAGGAACTCTATTCCCCGAAAAAAGCCGCCCCTCTAACGGCAGTCAGAAAGGGGCAGCGGGTATTTATCAACTCTCTGGGGATAAGCGGCATCGTTGATTCTGTGGATGAGAAAAACCGGAAGTGCAAAATAGTAATAGACGGCAAGGAGATAATGATCCCTTTAACAGGCCTCTCAAAAGCGACAGAAGACCCTTCCGAAAAACAGGCCGGCAGCAGCGACCGGCCACCTTTATCCGCATATACATCTCGTGACGTGGAGGTTGCAGGTGAATTGAATGTGGTAGGACAGAGGGTAGACCCTGCACTGTCTCTTATAGAGAGGTACCTTAATGACGCTTCATTAGCCGGCCTTGGACATGTAAGGATTATTCATGGAGTAGGCGAGGGCATTCTATCAAAGGCGGTGAGGGAATTTTTAAAGGACCACCCGCTTGTCGAAGAAATAAGAAAAGGGGATGAAAATGAGGGCGGAGAGGGAGTCACAATTGCATCGCTTTAAGCAGAAGCAAAAATTAATTCAACCTGTAATATAAGGGGTCGGCAGATGTGGCAGGGGAGAAGGAACATGCCGCATTTTTATATATTTTTCAGTGGCACATTTGCCGGTGATTTTTCGATGATACTATGAAATTCCTTTAAACAGGCAGAGAGGCTCTCCAGTTCCTTTGATTCGGCAACAGGTATCTTGTCATTTCCATTTTTTTCGAGGGCTTCAATAACGTACTGTGCGGTCAGGTTGTCCACACACTGTGCCGGCTGATATGCGGCTTCATCGTCCTCCCCTTCCCTGATCTCGGAAACAATCTCTGATTCCGATAATTCATAGAGTATTTGCCGTGCAAGGCGGATCGGAATGTTCAGAGATTGTGAAATTTGAGTAATGGTCAATGGATGCTCGCCTTTGCAAAAATTAATTATAAGTAAATGGGTTATCCTGAGGGAAAGCAGTTTTTTGAAGGAATAGCTCACATTTAAACTGTCTGCCTCGTATTCATAGGTTTCCACATTCTGATGTGCAAAGGATATCTCTGCACCAAAAAGCACTATTAGCCAGCTGAGCTGAAGCCATATCAAAAAAAGCGGCAAAGCGGCAAAACTTCCATATATGGCATTGTATTTAGCGACCCCGATCTGAAAGTTGATATACCCCCACTGTCCTAGCTGGTATGTTGTTCCTGCGACTATACCGGCCAGTAATCCTGCCCTGAAGTTAACCTTTGTATTGGGCATAAAGATATATATAAAGGTAAACAGGATCCAGATGACACAGTAGGGAAGCAATTTAAGACCTGCAAACACTATTGAACTGACTGCCCCGAGGAGCGCTATTTTCTGGGTTATCAGCATGACCTGGCTCGAGATGAATACGGTAATGCTGCTTGACATGATGAGAAGGACAGGGCTGATAAGCACCATCGAAATATAATCACTGAATTTGCGGCCAATGTTTCTTTCCTTTTTGACTCCCCATATATCATTGAAAGACTTCTCGATATTACCCAGCATCTTTATTACTGTCCAGAATATTAAAGCGACACCAATGCCGGCAATAAGGCCGCCCTTTGTGTTATCGAGCATTGAGCGGGCAAAGGCAATGACGTTTATGATCACTTCTTCCTGTCCCTGCATTTTTTCCATCAGCTGCTCTTCAAGGAGTTTGTCCATCCCAAAACCCTTTGCTATCCCAAAGGCCATTGCCAGGACAGGGACGATCGAAAGAAGTGAATAGAAGGTGAGTGCAGAAGCCCTTAACTGGCATCTATCTTCAGCAAATCCCCGTACTGCTATCATGATGATTCTCAATTGTTTAATCAGGAGTGACTTCAGGAATGAAAGGTCATCCAGGGGAATTATCCAGAGATCGTTTTTTAAGAAATTAATGATCCTTGATATCACGATGTTACCTGAAAATTTTCTTTTTTCCCCGGCATATAAGGATTCTAATAAATAAATCCGGTGTTGTCAAAAAAAAGAGAGAGTAACGCAAAAGTACAGGTGAACCGATATCTCTTTGCTGTCAGGTATCTGAAGTACCGGAATATGATAAAATGGGGATTACATTATTCTTAATGTTTAAATATCTAAAACAGATGTATCATCCAAAGGTGCAGTGTTATTCGGACGGAATATGTTAATGAAGATACATCAGTCGCTGGCTGTATGGCTTATAAGAAAAGTTCAGAAGTACGGACCCCACAAAGTCCGGGTGCATGGGAAAACCTATCTGACTTCAGAAGATGTCTTTAATCCGAAATATTATTACACGAGCAGCTTCATGGCAAAAAAAATCAAAGTGAATAGCGGTGATACTGTCCTGGATATGGGTACGGGTTCCGGAATCCAGGCGATTACAGCAGGGCAGCATGCCTCAAAAGTTGTTGCCGTTGATATAAATCCTGAAGCTGTCAGATTTGCCAGAAAAAATGTAAGGTCCAATAACCTTGAAGAGGTTATAACAGTTCTTGAAGGAGATCTTTTTGGACCGTTAGACAGAGGCCGGAGGTTTAATGTTATAATCTTCACGCCTCCGTATATGTGTGGAGAGAGGGCCACAGTTTTTGACCATGCCCTGTTCGACTCTGACAAAGGGCTGCTCAGAAGGTTTTTCACAGGGGCAAAGGATTTTATTGAAGCTGACGGGAACATACAGATGCTCTACTCATCAATCGCACATCCTGAGGAGGCGCTGAAAATATCCCGGGACATCGGCTGGAAGGATATTTTAATTTCAGAAGAAAAGACCTTTTCAGAAAGCTTTATGATTTATAAGCTGGTGCTGGATTGATACTGTTTTGTACTATCGAAAAAACAATGGGAGACACTCTCGTACTTAACCCGGGAACATCGCATGGTTTTGAATTTAATCCGACAGTTATGGGATTTGATACCCGGACAAAAATGGCTGAACTGATTGATTTATAAATATATCTGATTTAAGAAATACGGATAAGCCATAAACTTATTAAGAGATATGGAAAATATATTTACATTAGCGCCCGTCTTCTCTTGAATATTCGTAATATTTTATTACTTATTTCATTGACAAAGTACTGATAATTTTGAAATAATAATATTTGCACAAACACGCAAGTACTATTTTCCTTCTACATTGAAAACCGGTTAAAAATTGATAAAATTTATTGCTACAAATAAATCATTTAACGGCCGTCGTGTATTAAAAAATATCAACCTCGAAATTGCAAAGGGTGAGGTTATTGTAATTTGCGGCCCAAGCGGGGCCGGAAAGAGCACTCTCCTGAGGACCATCAACAAGCTTGAGCCGATAGATGATGGTGAAATCATTGTTGACGGCATGTATCTCTCTGATCCCAAAACAAATTTGACTGCACTGAGGGCGGAAATAGGTATGGTATTTCAGCACTTCAATCTCTACCCGCATAAATCCGCACTCAAAAATATTACCCTTGCTCCCCGTAAAGTCAGGGGGTTAAGCAAAAAGAAGGCAACCGAGAGGGCGGAGAAACTCCTGGAAAAAGTTGGTCTTACACATAGACGTGATGCCTTTCCTGTACAGCTTTCAGGAGGGGAGCAGCAAAGGGTTGCGATAGCAAGAAGCCTTGCAATGGAGCCAAGGATAATGCTTTTTGATGAACCGACATCCGCCCTTGACCCGGAGCTTATTAATGAAGTACTCGATGTAATGATTTCGCTTGCAAGGGAAGGGATGACAATGGTTGTTGTTACCCATGAAATTGGCTTTGCACAGAAAGTAGCGGACAGGGTTGTTTTTATGGATCAGGGAGAAGTCCTTGAGGTGGGCAGCCCTCCCGATATATTTGTAAATCCCCAGCATTCACGCACAAAAGAATTTATGAGCAGCGTTTTCCATATCCCTATCTTTGGAGAAAACCCGGAGGAGGAAGAGTAATATTATTGAATTAGCATACGAGTTTGACTGGAGTATCCCATTCAGAGAACCTTACCTTGAGATGATAATCACGGGGATCAAGGTCACTGTAATATTATTGATAGCAACAACTATATCGTCCCTTTGCCTGGGTACTGTTATAGCCGTGTTGAGGATATCAAGGTCCAATATTCTGAGAGGCATAGGGACTCTTTACATTGAAATCTTCAGGAATGTTCCCGGATTGTTCTGGATACTGTTCTTCTATTTTGTCTTCCCTGAGCTCCTTCCCTTTGGCTGGGGAGATGTACTTAACGGGTACCTCCACTACCCGATTGTTGCGGGCGTCATGGGCCTGACCGTTGATAATTCTTCATATGTCTCGGACATCCTTCGCAGCGGCAGACTTGCTATTCCTCATGGTCAGAGAGAAGCCGCGATCTCAACAGGATTGAGTCGGTCCCAGCAATATTTCCATGTTCTTCTCCCCCAGATGTTCCGTGTTACGCTGCCTCCGCTTGGGACCAGAATGGTCCATAATTTCAAGAATACATCACTCTGCATGGCAATCACGGCCCCTGAACTTACATGGGCGACGCAGAATATTGAATCCCTGACATTTCGCGGCATCGAAGCAACTACTATAGCAACAATGTTTTATATCGGCCTTGCCGGGGTAATGGTTTCCATAATTATTCTTCTTGAGAAATTTTTGAATATTGATGTTTCGAGTATAAGTCACTCTAAGGCATAAGAATATATGGATTTACTTGAGCAATTTTCCAATATTAAATTTTATCTCATAGGCCCCTTTCCCAAAGGGGATATCGGTGGGCTTGTTTTAAATATCGTCCTTGCCCTGCTGGCAATATGTTTCAGTTTTGGCTTTGGGGCATTACTGGGGTATAGCAGGCTTTCCTGCAGGTATTATATAAAGATTCCGAGCATGGCGCTCATAGAGATTGTCCGTGCAACTCCGTTAATCATGATCATATTCTGGTTTTACTTCTTTCTTCCCTATCTGGTTAGCCAGAATATCACTATTTTCTGGAGTGCCGTTATTTCACTGACCGTATATGCTGCGGCATATCAGGCCGAGATAGTCAGGGCGGGTATTATTGCGGTGCCCCGCGGACAGCTTGAGGCAGCCCTTTCAACAGGTATGTCACGGTATAAGGCCATGAGACATATCATCCTGCCGCAGGCATTCAGGATAATGGTCCCCTCATTTGTAAGTTTCTTTGTTTCCCTGTTTAAGGACACGTCAACTGTGTTCATCATCGGGGTAATTGAATTGACACAGGCAGGTATCATTATCAGCCAGCGGGAGCCCGATAAGATGTATGCTGCCTATGCGAGTATGGGGATTGGTTTCTGGCTTGTCTGCTTCAGCATGTCACACCTTGCCAGAAGACTGGAGAAAAAGATCGGAGTATTTGACCTTGAATCCATCAGGCCGGATGCCTGCAGGGACGAGTTTATGCTGCTTCCAAAAGAGAAGAAAACCGGGGAAGGAATGGATGAACCCCGGGCATGCATCCCGCCTCTGGAACCGGAAGTGAAAAAAGAATTATAGAAGAGAAAAAGTTCAAAAGTAAAAATCAAGCTTCTGATAATAAAAAGAATAAAGAATTCATTAATGAATCTTTCATTATAGTCCCTCCCCTTTTCACTATAAAACCGGATACCTTCATTCAATATGCAGTTTAAATAATTAAATGTTTAATTATTTAATAAAAAATGCCGATAAATGGAAACAATACTACATTGTGTAGTAATTATAAGTATTTACGAGGAGGATGGTTGAAAAATGTTAAAGAAAACACTTTTTTTATTAACAATTCTGTCAATGACGTTAATGTTAATCTCATGCGGAGCAATGAAAAACAGACAAACTGCCGGGAT
>JBDLIC010000082.1:0-15931 GCA_039715075.1 Nitrospirota bacterium | reverse complement strand
GCATCGCTGCCGGGATACATATCAATTAATGCTCTCTGCTGCCGGACTGCTTTGGGTATATAATTGTCATGAGGCACAAAACCTATATAATCAAGAGATATACTGAGAAACCTTTCAGCAGCAATCGAAAGCCTTTCATATACATCCGTTGCCTCATTAGAATCTTTCACATTATTAACCAGTATTCTGAAGTTTTTTTCCTGATACTTTGTGAAAAGTACTTTTATCAGGGCATACGCATTCGTCATTGCTGTAGGCTCAGCTGATGTCACAATCATTATTTCCTGTGCAGCCATGCAGAAAAAAGATACATTTTCAGAAATACCGGAAGATGTATCTATTAAAAGGTAGTCTACGCTTTCGTTATATGAGTCTATCTCCTCAATAAGCCTTAACCTCTGAAATTCATCGAGGGATGTCAATTCCTGTATCCCCGAACTGGCCGGCAGTATCTTGATGCCCTGCGGTCCTTCGACAATAAGATCCTCCAACTGCTTTTCTCCTCTCAGGAGATGGCCAATGTTGTATTTTGTTGCAAGGTTCAATACTACATCTATATTGCTCAAGCCGAGATCGGCATCAAGAATCAGCACTTTTTTATTCAGTCTGCTTAATGCAATTGCCAGGTTTGCGGTAATGTTTGTCTTTCCGACTCCGCCTTTACCACTTGCTATAGCTATTGTTCTGACGTTTTTTCTTTCTGCAAAATCCATTATCCGCTCCCTTTAATAATGCATATTAATTAAACAATAATAGTTAATCCAATAATTAAAATATCAATACTGTACCCCAAATAACAAATGATGAATAACTGGTAACACTTTTTCTCCTGCGTCATTCGATTTTAATTTTATCCTCCATTCTTCATAAAATATTCCTATTTAAGAAGCATCCTGTATCGTGCAACGGTCCTTTATATACAAATATCATGCCTGCGGTAACTTGCTGTAATATCAGGTTTTACAATAATCAGCCGCGTCAAATTAATGACTTTAAAGATGTATTATTGGCTAATGCGTCAAAGTTATTAATTTCAGAAAAAAAAGAACATTATAAAAGCGGGAAAGCAGGCAGGTTAGTAAACAATGGGGAGCTTCTCTCACCCTCAATAGAAGTTTTTTATCGAGAACACTAATACATTCGACTCATCATCAACAAAGAGTACGGTTTTTCTTTCTTCCATATCTTACTTCCGGAATAACACCCACGTCTTATCAAATCATCTACTATCATTACACAGGGTACGTTTCTATCGTTTCCAGGAACAGCGGATGGAGTACTCGACAAACTGTCAGAACTTCTTCCGTCTTTGATGACAGCACAACAATATTTGAAAGAGCGGATAAAGCTCTTTATCCGGCAAAAGAGTCAGGCAGAAACCAGGTGAAAACAGAAGAGGATGTCATTAATAATCAGAATGCAATTTTAAATTAGGATATTCATTTAATCTGTTAGATCATAAGGGAAATTCAGATACCAGCATCAAATTAAAAGGAAATGAATCAGGAATTATATATACCGGGACAAACTCCTGTTTCAGTTAAAGTAATGGCCGCATTGTTCCGATAATTATGCAAAAGACTCTAAAACAGAGTTAAGCACATTATGATTCATATAACTATAGGAATAGTGAATTTTATTTAAAGCATATTTAGAAAATTAACATCGACTCAAGGTTAGAAAATGCACACTAAAAAACTCAGAAAACTTATTAAGGACCTTGACCACGAAGCCTCATCAGAAAGACGGGCTTCTGCCGAGGCTCTGTCTGAAGGAGCTGACTAAATACACTTATAAAGAAAATATTAGCATATTACTGATACGTTATTTGAAACAGATTTAATAAACAAAAATCATTCATCAATGAAAGGAAAAGAATGGTAAATGTCCTGGTAGTCGACGACTCAGCTTTCATGAGAAATACACTGACCAGTATGATTTCTTCTGACCCTGGGATTAAAGTTGTGGGTATTGCGAGGAATGGTATTGAAGCTGTAGAAAAAGTTGCTGAGCTTAAACCGGATATTGTAACACTCGATGTAGAAATGCCCAGGATGAACGGTCTTGAAGCATTAAAGCATATAATGGCAAAGAACCCGGTCCCGGTTCTCATGGTAAGTTCACTGACTGATGATGATGCTAAGGCAACGCTTGAAGCCCTCGAACTGGGTGCTGTCGACTTCATACCAAAAAATCTTTCCGATCTTTCCGTCAATATAGTTAAAATCAAGGAACTCCTTATAGATAAAATTAAGAAGATAGCCGGAAAAGGTCTTATTCTAAAAAAGAGACGACCTCTCTCTAAACCTCTCGAAATGCCAAAGGCAAGTCAGCAGAGTTCCCATAGAAAGGTGGGGATTGTTGTTATCGGTACTTCAACAGGCGGGCCAAAGGCGCTCCAAAGCATAGTAACCAGGATCCCGAAAGATTTCCCGGTCCCGATACTCATTGCCCAGCATATGCCTCCTGCATTTACAGGCCCGTTCGCTGAAAGACTGAACAGTTTAAGTAAAATCGATGTCAAAGAAGCAGAAAACGGTGAGCCGATAAAAAAGGGCACGGCATTCATCGCCCCTGGACGCGGACATATGGGGGTTCGCAGAAAAAAAATAACAGAAACTTCAATAGTAGTATCTGAAGATGATGGATCACATATATATAGGCCTTCTGTTGATGTATTAATGCTGTCTGTAGTAGAAAACTATCCCGGGCAGGTGCTCGGTGTAATCCTGACAGGCCTCGGGAATGACGGCTCAAAAGGCATGAAAGAGATAAAAAATGTAGGCGGCAGAACTATAGCAGAAAGTGAAGAAACATGCATTGTTTACGGGATGCCCAAGTCAGTCGTTGAGGCGGGAACTGCCGATAAGATTGTACCGCTTGATGAGGTGGCTGGAGAAATTATTAATTCTGTTTAAGAAATCACATATCATGACGTATATGTTATATGTGTAATTTATAAGTTAGTTAGTACCGTTTCATAACATAAGTTAATCATTAAAGATTTTGGTGAAATTTCCCGATAACTACTATATGAAAAATGTGGAGGGACAATAAATGTCAAGGCTTAATTGCTGGGAAATAAAAAAATGCGGCAGAGAAAAAGGCGGAGCAAAAAGCCAGGACCTTGGAGTCTGTCCTGCTGCAGAAGAAAATACATGCAATGGTATAAATAACGGCAATAATGCCGGTCGGATATGCTGGGCTATTGCAGGGACTTTCTGCGGAGACAAGATTCAGGGTGATTTTGCCCAGAAATCGGTTTCCTGCATGTCATGTGAAGTATTCAAACAGATCAAGAATGAAGAGGGACCGGAAGATTTTACTTTGTTAAAACCCGGTCAGGTATATCACGCTGCAGCAAAATAAAAGCACAGGTGATCACATTTCTGCAATCACCTGTGCTTTTCATAAGGACGTCCTGTCCTAATTCAGTTTAACCCTACCGTTTCAGATTAACGAACTCCTGCAGCAGGTCATCCGATCCTGTTGCACAGTAATTGTACTTGTAAAATTGGATGTGGTCTCCGGCGTAGTGATATCAAATGCAGCTACTTCTGAAACCGGATACCTTCTACTGTACCCTGACAACTGCACCCTGTTAACTGTTATTTATTTTGAACTTTGAACATTAAGATCTATGGATTTCTTTTTTAATTTTTCAATAAGTGTTGTTCTGTTAAGTCCCAGGAGATTTGCAGCCTTACTCTTAATGCCCTTAGAAAGCTCAAGCGCCTGAACAATCATATGATTCTCTATCTCATCAAGCATATTATTAAGATCAATGCCTTCAGTAGAGAGTTCCTGCGTTTTAGAAAGGCCCCTCTGCACCTGCTGCTTTTCCTTCAACCTGTCAGGAAGATCATCAACAGTAATTTCACCTTTATCATTCAGGATTATCATTCTCTCTGTCAGGTTTTCCAGTTCACGTACATTGCCGGGCCACCTGTAATTAATAAGACAGTTAACGGCGTCCTTTGAAATAGCCGGAGCTTCCTTTTTCTTCCTTTTTGATATTTCAGTTATGAAATGCTCTAAGAGCAAAGGTATGTCATCTCTCATCTTTCTGAGCGGGGGTAGATGCAAAGGAATAACATTCAGCCTGTAATAGAGGTCTTCCCTGAACATTCCCTCAGATACTGCCTTTTCCAGGTCTTTGTTAGTTGCGGCTATGATGCGGACATCAACCTTGATCGTCTTTATGCCGCCAACCCTTTCAAACTCTTTTTCCTGCAATACCCTCAGAAGTTTAACCTGGAGTGCCGGGGCAAGTTCTCCTATTTCATCAAGAAAAAGAGTACCATTATTTGACATCTCAAAGCGCCCTATCCTTGTACTTACAGCGCCTGTGAAAGCTCCCTTTTCATGCCCGAACAGTTCTGACTCAAGAATGTCCTTTGGAATTGCAGCACAATTCAAAGGAACAATAGGTTTGCGTGATCTTGAACTATGGTAGTGTATGGTCTGTGCAACAAGTTCTTTGCCTGTACCGCTTTCTCCTGTGATCAGGATTGTGCTGTCCGTATCAGCAATTTTTTCAATAAACTTTATAACATTTTGAATTTGCACGGAATTCCCTATAATTTTTTTATAACCAAATTTCCTCTTCAGTTCTTTCTTCAGCCTGAAGTTCTCTTTCTGCAGCTTCAAGACATCCATCGCCCTCTGTAAGGCAATAAAAAGCTCCTCAAGGTTAAATGGTTTCGTAATATAATCAAAGGCGCCCAGTTTCATTGCTTCTACCGCTGTCTGTACAGTTGCATGTGCCGTAATTACTATGGAAGGAATATCAATTTTCTCGGCAGTTACTTCACGCAGAACATCAAGACCGCTTATTCCGGGCATCATTAAATCCAGAAGGAACAAATCAAATTTATCTTCCTTTAAAAGTGATATTCCGGTCTCACCATTCGACGCTGTTACCACTTCAAGCCCCTTGGTCTCTAGAAAGTCCTTTAACAGCGCTCTAATAGATTCTTCATCATCAATAACCAGAATACGATGCATGACACTATATTGCCATATTATTTAACAGACGTCAACACTTTGACGGCAGTATAAAATATTCTTTAAATAGGTGCAGGCAGGCTTTGTACTATTGCATGGCAACAGCTCTGTTGCGTCCTTCATTTTTTGCACGGTAGAGGGCATCGTCCGCTTTTTTAATCAATAACTCGGCAGAGTCAATTTCTTCTGTAATTTCAGAAACTCACAGGCTGATATTAACTTTAATCATAAGCATTTTGTCAAGTGTCAATAAAACAGCGAATCTTAAGTTATAATAACTTGTTTACTCTTTATCGGCTACAATGAAAACAAATTTTAAACAATTAGAAAAATCTGATTTCTTCAATTTCATCGACCTGTTAGGGGAAAAACCATACAGGGCAAGGCAGATCATAAACTGGATATACAAAAAATATGCTGTTTCCATCGATGATATGACAGACATTTCAAAGGACCTAAGAGAAACCCTTAAAGAAAAAGCATTTATCAGCAATCTAACTGTTATAAAAAGAGAGGTCTCAGAGGACGGCACGCAAAAATTTCTCTTTGAACTTCAGGACAAGGAAACAATTGAGAGCGTTCTTATCCCGAATAGCAGCGATAATTTCACATTGTGCATATCTTCCCAGGCGGGATGTGCAATGGGATGTCGATTTTGTACTACAAGCAGGCTGGGGCTGATAAGAAATCTGAAGAATTATGAAATCGTTGACCAGGTTATAGCTGTCAAAAGAATCCTTCAACAAAGCCGGGGTGCAACAGAAAACCGCAGAGACAAAATACTGAAATCCGGAATCTCTGAGCAGAAAATTTCGAATATTGTCTTTATGGGAATGGGTGAACCGTTGCTCAATCTTGATGAAGTATCAAAGGCCCTTTGGAAGCTTACAGATCTCATGGGTTTTTCGAAGAGAAAGATTACAGTATCAACATCCGGTATTGTTCCAAAAATCCTGGAGCTCGCCAACAAAGCTCCAAATGTAAACCTTGCTGTCTCACTTAATGCTGCAACCGATAAAGTTAGAAGCAGCATAATGCCTGTAAACAACAAGTACCCCTTAAAAAAACTCCTGCAGGCATGTAGAGAGTTCCCTCTACCCCCTAACCGGCGTATAAGCTTTGAATATGTAATGCTGGACAAAATAAACGTTTCAAAGAAAGATGCCTTAAAACTCGTAAAATTACTTGCTGGTATAAAATCAATGGTCAACCTGATTCCTTACAATCCTGGTAAGGAATACTCATCCTCCCGGCCAGATAACCTGATTACTCCAGAAAACAAGAAAAGCAATTCTGCTGTTGAACTAAAAAAACCTTCCGATGCAACAATTCTTGAATTTCAGAGAATACTTCATAAGGCAGGAATTGCCACAATAATAAGAAAGAGCAAAGGCACGGATATTTCAGCTGCATGCGGCCAGTTAAAGGCAATGTATTAGCTATGACTATTTTGATTCAACTCAATCATTCTCAACCAGCCTGGTCCCGGCTTCATATGCTTCTTTCAGAGCCGTCGGGTGCTGCAGGATAGCGCCCTTTTCATCAATGTCCATATAAGAAAGTGTACTATGCTCTGAAACACTGACAGTACGGAAGAATGCCGTTGCACATGTTTCAGCGCATTCTACTCCAACTTTCTTTTTCATTCCTCCGGCAAGGATCAACAGCCCCTTTCTTCCGAATTTATTTCCCTGAAGAGGTTTCTTAAGGATATACTTTTCATTCCAGAAACTCTGGCACCTGTCTATCATGGCCTTTGCCTGTGCACTTACAGAATAGAAATAGACAGGTGAGGCGAGAATTATCCTGTCAGCAGATTTGATAGCATCAGATACCTGGTCCATGTCATCACGGTAAATACATTTTCCTGTTTTATTACAGCCTCCGCATCCCTGACACGGCTTTATCTTCATGAGATTAAGGTTGAATATTTCGACCTCCAGCCCTTTACTTTCAATGCCCTTCACCGCTTCTTTTAAAAGCAGCTCTGTGTTTCCGTTTTTTCTTGGACTCCCGGAAAAAGCGATAATTTTCATTTTATGTTTTGTCATAATGTCCCTCTGAAACAATTATATTTCGTTATGGGAATAGTTTAACAAAAACAGAGCGGAAGATTGGATGGCAGAGAAAAAAATTACAATCCCTTTTTGATGATATTAACAAAAGCATCTACCATGTGCGGATCGAACTGGGTCCCGGAGCACTTCTTTATTTCTGCTAATACTTCATCC
The DNA here is from genome assembly GCA_039715075.1 of Nitrospirota bacterium. Taxonomy (GTDB): domain Bacteria; phylum Nitrospirota; class Thermodesulfovibrionia; order UBA6902; family UBA6902; genus JBDLIC01. Next base: position 8,693 of record JBDLIC010000082.1, on the reverse strand, counting down.
AGTGAAGTGGCTTTACTGTATGCCGTATCAGACATCATAACATCGTAGGCCTCTGCAAGGGCCAGAATTCTTGCTCCATAGGGGATAGTATCACCCCTTAACTTATGCGGATAGCCGCTGCCGTCAAAGCGCTCATGGTGATAAAGGATAAGCGGAAGCTCCCTTTCGAAGAGTTTTGTTTTCTCCATTATTTTCACGCCAATATTGGAATGCCTTTTAACAACGTTATACTCTTCATCAGTCAGTTTGCCTGTTTTCTTTAAAATGTCGGAACTGACCCCTGCCATTCCTATGTCATGGAGCAATGCAGCCCGCTTTATAACATTTATATCATCTTCTGAAGTCAGGAGCTCCCGGGTCAATTTTTCAGAATACCGGCTTACTCTTACCGAATGTTCATTGATATAGTCCCAGCCCTTTTCAATCTCACGTAAAATATCATGTGCGGATTCAATACAGTTCGATTTTATATTCTCATTAATATTCCTCAGCTTCACGTAGAAGTTTTCTATTTTATGAATCTCTTCTCTAATATTTACTGTTTCCTCGATTTCTGCTTCTTCAAAAGTGCAGACATTATTTCTACCTCTCCATTTGGCACGATAGAGGGACTGGTCGGTATTGGCTATGAGGACCTCATCACTTACGACATTATTGTCAGTGGTCGATGATACCCCGATGCTAACAGTAACGGTCTCTGAAATAGTCCCGTTATTAAAGACATTATTTGCAAAGGCAATACGGATTCTCTCTGCAAGAATAAATGCACCTTTTAAATTCGTATTAGGCAGAACTATAAAAAACTCTTCTCCACCGTACCGTGCAAGAAAGTCAGTATCACGTACCAGTTGTTTTAAGATCTCTGCCGACTGTGCCAGGACAAGATCTCCGAACTGGTGTCCGTGATTATCATTTACAGATTTAAAGTGGTCAAGATCGAGCATGATGCAGGAAAGAGGCTGCATGTGCCTTGTCGCTTTTTTATATTCATTTTTTATAACCTCCTGGAAATGCTTATGATTGTAGAGGCCGGTAAGGCCGTCTCTGATCGCAAGCTTTTCCATTTTTGCGAGGGATTCTTTAATATTGTCTTCCAGTTTTTTCCTTTGTATTGCCCTGCGGATAGCCCGGTTTAAGGATACCGTTCTGATTTCATCCCTGATCAGATAATCATATGCCCCTTTGTCCATTGCACTGACACCAAGTTTTTCCTCACCTTCAGCAACAATAATTATAACCGGCATACCGAGCTTTCTTTCTGTAACTTCCTTCAGCATTGAAATTGCATCCATGTTTTGAACATCCTGATTTATAAGCAGAAGATCAAACTTACTAACTTCAGCCTTCTCGATTGTGTCCGGGCCTGACCTGGCAATATCAATACTGTAGTTAATATCATCATGGTGAGCCAGGGTTGATTTGATGATATCAATTTCAGGTAGGTTGTTATTTGCGACTAAAATAGAAATGTCTTGTTTTGACAATGTTACAAGACCCCCTTAAAGGAGAATTAATTAAAAAAATTTACACAATATCAGCAAAGAAAACAACTGCTCAAATGTATGAAAATATTATAGCTTATATTTTTTTTACAATCAACTGTAAAATTAACAAACATTATCGCCAACGTATCTGTAAAACATGTTCAGATTAGAATTACTTCTACAGTTCATTTCTGCATTATTTGTTTTCTTAAATGATTGCCAATGTAACATATTAAATTATATAGTAGATATAATTTAATTCAGGTATTTTCACCTACATATAATAAGGTTTATACTGGACAGGAAAAATAGTGAAATTAATAGACGGCATAGAAAACGTAAAACAAAAGCTCCCATACCCTGTTCTGACGCTCGGAAACTTCGATGGTGTTCATCTCGGTCACCAGGAAATTTTCCGCATGCTTTTAGAGAGGGCAAAAGAAAAAAACGGGACATCAGTCGTCTTTACTTTTGTACCTCATCCGCTTAGTGTTATTGCTCCTGAAAGGGCGCCGAAGCTGTTAACGACATATAAAGATAAGATAAAGCAGATAAAAAAGTACGGCATCGACGTTGTTATCTGTGTAAACTTTACAAAGGAGTTCGCTACACTTAAAGCCGAGGATTTTGTGAAGGATGTCCTGTGTAAAATTATTGAAGTTAAGGAGATATTTATCGGTGCTAATTATCTTTTTGGAAAAGGAAGAAAAGGATCTCCCGAATTACTGAAACATATGGGAAAAGAATACGGATTCACTGTTTCAGTGGTCGACGAGATCAAGATGAATGACATCACTTTCAGCAGTTCAAAGATAAGGAAACTTGTATCCAAAGGAAAAGTTGATGAGGCATCAAAATTTCTTGGCAGACTATATTCTGTTGAGGGTGTAGTAATATCAGGGGCACAAAGAGGTAAAAGCCTCCTTAAGACCCCTACAGCAAACCTCTCCACCGCTAATGAGCTGCTCCCAAAGGACGGTGTTTATGCAGTGACTGTTGAGATCGACGGGAAAACCTATGGGGGAGCAACAAATATAGGGTATAATCCCACCTTTAAAGAAAAGAAATTCAGTTTTGAAAGCCATGTCCTCGATTTTGACGGTGAGCTTCTGGGCCGTATATTAAAAGTTAATTTCATAAAGAGAATAAGAGATGAAATGAAATTTTCAGGTGCAAATGAACTGGGAGTGCAGTTGAAACAGGATTTGGAAGACATACGGCAGGTCATCAAGGAGTATCAAGCCAGCGGGAAAGCAGGAAAGCGGAAAAGTTTAAAAGCCTGAAAAAGCAGTTCCTATACTTTCGCACTTACCCGCTTATTAGCTTCCCTTTTTCCAGGTTTCCCCGTTACCAATTTTATTCTCTATCTGCTTGCATATTCCATGAAACATATTAAACTCCCAATCAGTAAGGCCTGCCCGTCCAAGGCAATGTTTTAGGTTCTGCATAATCCTTCTTCTTAAAAACCTGTCATCCATAGGAATATACTCAAGCATTTCCAACGCCTTTTCCATCCTCTCATACAGATAGGAGAGTTCGTACTGGTTTACGGTCTTTGGTGGATCAGCGGTCATTAATGCCTCTTTAATGATTTTGTCGTCTTCTCCCCCCCCAATACCTGCCTTTGAAAGTTCATAGGCTATGATCATAACTGCCTGAGCAAGATTCAGGGAGGCCTGTTTTCTGCTAGCAGGGATAGTCATGAGAAATCCGCACTCCTCAATCTCATTATTAAAAAGTCCTTTGTCCTCTCTTCCGAAAAGAAGTGCAACTTTATCTTTTTGTGCAATTTCGAACAGCCGCTTAACACCCTCTTCCACAGGAATAAAGGCCCCTCTTCTTCTGCCCCTTCTCCTTGATGTCCCCGCCACAAAGTGTTTGTTGCCTATCGCATCCATCACTGAATCAAATGTTGAAGCGGAGTTCAATACATCTACAGCACCATGAGCAAACATGTTCGCCTCATCGTTCATAGGGGAAGGAGGATTTACCAGGCAGAGATTTTTAAAATCCATATTTTTAATGGCCCTTGCAGCCATGCCGATATTACCGGATTCCTTTGGCTCAACAAGTACAAAATGTATGTTATTCTTCCAGTTCTTCACATTAATAAGATACAGTGCAGACATGTTTTACTGCAATGATTTTGTCTACGGAGCATACTCCAAAACTGTTTTGATCTGCTGGTACTTTTAGTGGAGCATTCTCCTCACTGCACTCCAACTTATTGATATTTTAGACTATTTTATTGCAGATCTGATTAAAGAAATGTATCAGAGAAGATTTAATTTTCTCTTTGCAAACTCCCATAGTCCGAAGATCCTGAGATCAACATCATCTCCGTTACGGCTGTACTCCTGGAGCGTCTCATACATGCCGGCTGCAGGCATCTTTATGACTTCGATATTTTCATTCTCATCAGGCCGGCACATTCTTATGGCTTCTTCTGTTGCCCTTACCACATGCTGCGCAATAACTATTTTCCACTTCTCCGCGTTTATACCGGTCGATATAACACCTTCAGTTAAAAGAGACATATTGCCCGATGTATACCCGGTTTCTTCCAGAAGCTCTCTTTTGGCTGCAGAGATAAAATCTTCTCCCGGGTCAACCAGTCCTGCAGGCAGTTCAACTACATAAGCGTTTAAAGCCGGTCGGAACTGCCTTATTACTATAAGCTCAGCATTATCAGTTACCGGTATTATGACAACAACCCCGTCTTCATTAATCCGGCCTACTGCTTCCCACTCTCTAACGACACCTTTATGGTCTTTGTATGAAATCAGGACCGTTTTTATGAACTTGCCCTGCCAGAGGGTCTTCTGATCAATATTTTTCATTTAAAATAAAGGGGTCGAGGATTCAAGGATTCCAGGGTTCGAGTGAAAAGAAGAAAAGCTCACTTGAACCCTTGGACCCTCGACCCCTTGGCCCCTTTCTTATGCCATATCAATAGAGACTAAAATATACTCATCTTTTATTTTAAAATATATAACAGCGTTACCATTTTCATTTTCATATATAATAGTATCTCCACTAAATTCCTTTACCAGTTTCAATTTCATCTTTTCTGTCTTTATAAGTTTACCACCCTCAATGACCTGCACCTCAGCATTCATAAACCCTCCTGTAATTTCATTATCGTTTACTTAAGCGTCCAGGACCGCCCGGAAAGCTTTTAGTATTTATTTTTTATTTTATCACATTCAGGATCCTTCCACTTTTTTTTGCACTTTGTCCTTCTTCACCTCATCGCATTGTTTTTTTCAGGCTCTTCCCTTTAATTTTTTTTCGGGTTAAAATAATTATGAGGTAACAAAGATGGATGAATTCAAATTAAATATAAATGAAGGCCTTCAGGAGAAGGAAAGACCGGAAATCAAGTCCCCTTCCCTTTACAAGGTTTACCTGTTAAATGACGATTACACGACTATGGAATTTGTAGTTCACGTTCTTGAAAAGATCTTTCACATATCACCGGTGAAATCCGCACAGATAATGCTTCACGTCCACAAGAACGGAAAAGGACTGGCCGGGATATTCACCCGTGAAATTGCTGAAACAAAAACCGCAACTGTCATTGAACTTGCCAGTCAGAATAAGTTTCCGCTTCAATGTACCATGGAGAAGGAATGATTAATAAAGAACTCGAAATAACAATAGAAGCAACAGTAAGGGATGCCGAAGCACGACGGCATGAATACCTTACGGTAGAACATATACTGTTTGCCATTCTTCATGACGAATGGGGAACTGAAATAATCACCAGCTGTGGCGGAAATACATCTGCACTGAAATCCTCAATCGAACTGTTCTTTAATAAAAATATCCCCAGGCTCCCCGGGAATTCCAAAGAGCATCCGGAACCTACCATTGCTTTCAGAAGAGTTTTTCAGAATGCTATGACCCATATCAGGTCAGCTGATAAGCCTGAGGCTGACGCAGGCGATATTCTCTCGGCCATCTTTCACGAGAAAGAGTCTCATGCCGTACATTTTTTATCACTGGAAGGGATAGAACGCATTGACGTGCTTAACTATATTTCTCACGGAATACAAAAAAACGTTGACGATATTCTGGAAGAAATCCCTTCTGAAACAAAGGCAATCCCGAAGAAAAAACATTCACCCAAAAAAGATCCTTTTACAATTGACCTGGTCCAGAAGGCCGCTGAAGGCTCAATAGATCCTCTTGTTGGGCGTGATAATGCATTAAAAAGAACAATACAGGTCCTTTGCCGGCGGAAAAAAAACAATCTCGTTTTTGTTGGCGAACCCGGAGTCGGCAAGACCGCAATAGTTGAAGGACTTGCCCTTAAGATCCATAAAGGTGAAGTCCCGGGAATACTTAAAAAAGCAAGAATTTTCCTGCTTGACATGGGAGGATTGCTCGCCGGCACAAAGTACAGGGGTGATTTTGAGGCCCGTCTCAAATCAACTATAAAAAAACTGGAATCAATTCCCGATTCTATCCTTTTCATCGATGAGATACATACAATCGTCGGGGCCGGAGCCACCAGCGGCGGGTCTATGGATGCCTCAAATATTCTGAAACCTATCCTGAATACCGGTAAACTCAGATGTATCGGTGCAAGCACTTACGAGGAGTACAAAAACTATTTTGAAAAAGACCGTGCACTTTCAAGACGGTTCCAGAAAATAGAACTTCGGGAGCCGGATGAAAAAGAAACATTTAAAATATTGAAGGGTCTTAAATCCTATTACGAAGAACATCATGGAGTAAGGTATACTGATACGGCCCTCAGGTCTGCTGCAAACCTGTCATCAAAATACATTAATGATAAATATCTTCCCGACAAGGCAATTGATGTGATTGATGAAGCGGGTGCACTTCTGAAACTTTCCCCAAGATTTGACCGCAAAAAAACAGTCGGTCAGCCTGAGATTGAGCAAGTAGTAGCAAAAATAGCAAAAATCCCGAAACGTAATGTCTCAACATCAGACACGGACAAACTCAAGAAACTTGACGGCGAACTTAAAAAGACCGTATTCGGACAGGACGAAGCAATTCAATCCCTTGCTTCTTCCATAAAAAGAGCGCGCGCAGGCCTGGGGTCGCCCGAAAAACCAATAGGTTCGTTCCTCTTCACAGGCCCGACAGGTGTAGGGAAAACCGAAGTATCAAAAACAATAGCATCAGTGCTCGGCATCGAATTCACCCGTTTTGACATGAGCGAATACATGGAAAAACATACAGTGGCCCGCCTTATAGGAGCACCTCCGGGTTACGTTGGATTTGATCAGGGAGGACTTCTCACAGACGCAATAAGGAAGAATCCTTACAGTGTTCTGTTGATGGATGAAATCGAAAAGGCCCATCCCGACATTTTCAGTATTCTATTGCAGGTTATGGATTATGCTACCCTGACCGACAATAACGGGAAAAAAGCTGATTTCAGGAATGTCATACTGATCATGACCTCAAACGCCGGCACCAATGAAATGGGAAAGACTACCATCGGTTTTGGCGACAGGAGCAAAGATACACGTTCAAAGGGAAAGGACGCCATAAAAAAATTATTCAGCGCTGAATTCAGAAACCGTCTTGACTCTACGATTACATTTAATTCTCTAACACCCGGAATTATGAAGCAGGTTGTAGATAAGTTCACCACCGAACTGCAGCGGCAGATCTCCCACAAAAAGGTCGTGGTCACTTTTTCGAAAGACGCACGGAATTGGTTGGCAAAACACGGATATGACCCGCAATTCGGGGCAAGGCCTTTAGGAAGGCTTATCCAGACAGAGATCAAAGATGTCCTTTCCGAAGAAGTCCTGTTCGGAAATCTTATGAAGGGCGGGACAGTCTCTATTGATATTGACAGGGACAAGCTGATCTTTGAATATAAATAAGGGGAAGAAGACAGTTGTCAGTAGTCAGTTGTCAGAAGTAACACCGGAATATATACTGAATTCCTGACAACTGACTACTGACAACTGATTCCTTTTTTTAATATATGCCTGTTTTTGAACTGTCAGATAAACTGATTTTTCCGCCTCCCGAGCTCTCAGAGGATAATGGTCTTCTTGCATTGGGCGGGAACCTCACCGAAGCCCGTCTGCTGCTTGCCTACTCAATGGGTATTTTCCCCTGGTACTCTGACGACGATCCCATATTATGGTGGTCTCCGGACCCCCGTTTCGTCTTATTTCCAGAGGAATTAAAAATATCAAGAAGCCTGAGACAGACTATCAGGAAAGGCACCTTTCAAATCACTATAGACAAAGCATTTGAATCTGTTATAAGCAAGTGCGCTTCAACACACAAAAAAGATGACGGAGGCACATGGATTACCGTTGACATGATAGAAGCGTATACAGGGCTCCACCATTGCGGCCATGCCCATTCTGTAGAGAGCTGGTATGAGGGCAAACTGGTCGGCGGCCTGTATGGGGTTTCCATGGGATCAGCTTTCTTTGGTGAATCAATGTTTTCAACAAAAAGTGATGCTTCCAAGGCAGCATTTGTATTGCTTATTCAACAGCTCATTAAATGGAACTTCACGCTCATCGATTGCCAGATTTACACCAGGCATCTTATCAGTCTCGGTGCAAGGGAAGTCCCCCGCAGTGAATTTCTGGCCAGGTTGAAGAAAGCATTGAGCAGCCCCTCAAAAGCTGGCATTTGGCAGATCGGAGAAAATGTATGACAAATATGAAATGTAAAATGAGCGTCAATACTTACAGACAGCTCCGAGATGATCGAGAAAACCCAAATACTCCGGCGGTGGTTTCTGTATTACAACACCTAAACCGGTATAAAAATCAGGAGAAATTACAATTCTTCTAAAACAGGCAGAAAGGGTCACAGTTTTTCTCATATAAGGAACATATAAAGTCAGTTCTAATTCAAAGGGAAAATACATTTCATTGGTACTGATAAACATACCTTCTTCTGATATGTCTGATATTTTTCCCCTGTATACTTTATTATGGCAGCAGAATTTTATGTCCACATTTACGGACGTTCTTGAATATCTTCTCTTCTCCATTAATTTCCCTTATATAATCAATTTAATTAAATAATGCAATAGCATACATTATTTTCATGAATATCAATGACAGAGTTTATCTGTTTTTTTTGTAGGAATATATCTTTCCGCCTTGTAGGTGTTTGTCCCACTACGGGTTTAATTGCCTGTCCATGCCCAATAGGGCAATTCGTGAATTGCCCCTACATAATTGCCCC
>JBDLIC010000081.1:0-16084 GCA_039715075.1 Nitrospirota bacterium | reverse complement strand
TGGCAGCGATCATAGGCCTTGACAGAGATACAATTATCAATGTATGCAATTCCGTGAAATCCGGCTACGTTGCCCCGGCGAATTATAACTGTCCGGGGCAGGTAGTTCTTGGCGGTGAGAAGGCAGCAGTTGAGGAGGCAATGAAGCTTGCAGGTGAAGCAGGGGCCAGAAGGGCGCTTCCTTTGGCTGTTTCAGCTCCTTCACACTGTAAACTCATGGAAGGTGTTTCTGGCGACATATCAGGATTGCTTGAAAGTATAGATTTAAAATCTCCTGTTGTCCCGATAGTCAATAATGCTGATGCGGCATTCCTGAAAGAAGCGGGTGAAATCATGGGCTCCCTTGTCCGTCAACTGAGCAGCCCGCTTCTATGGGAGGATTCTATAAAACTGATGGTTGAAAATGGTGTTGATACATTTATAGAGGTGGGCCCCAAAAGAGTCCTCGGAGGCTTGATCAAGAGGATAGACGGGGATGTGAAAATTCTCAATGTTGAAGATACTAATACACTTGAGAAAACGCTTTCGGAAATAGAATAGAAACCCGGTAGTGTTTAAGTGTTGCCGGACAGATGTTTTTAATTAATCCCGGTTAATTTTCTGACGATACTAGCCAGAGTTACTGCTTCTTCATCATATCTCCATACAGGAGACTGCCTGAAATGTTCAGCAGATAATTTTTCAGGGACAATAAATTCAATTTCAGATGGAGAAACCCCCAGGCCGGTTAGTTTATCTTTCAATCTTCCATGGAATTCTGCCGGTATGCAGATTGTCCCTGAGAATCCATGTTTAATTGCCCATGACAGATTAATGACCTCATGTTCGCCTCTCGGGGGGAGCCAGGCAATTTTCGGGAAGATATTATTATTCGCAAGGATTGAAATATGCTTTACCTGCTCTGAGGGGTAAAGAAGAAACATGTGTTGACCTGAAATTATTTCTCTTGCCTGGTTATAAAATACTCCTGTATCAAGACTCGTATTAACTTTGATTTTACTGCCGACAGATTTGAGGAGCTTTTTTTGCGTCTTTGCCAATCCCGGGAATACGATGCTCTTTACTCTGCTTTTTTCCCACAAGGAAAAGATTACGGAGTTGATAAGGGCGGGATCACCACCGCTGCCTGACAGTTTTATAAAACAGACATTTGGATCTTCAAGTGCATTCTGAAATGGCAATTGACCGCGTTCTATATAGTTGAATGCATCTATTGGGTCAAGCGGATTAATCAGGTGAACGTTCTGCAAATTGAGCTTATGCTTATATACATTGAAAGCTTCTATGTTCCAGACAAGATGAATAATATTATGATTACCTCTTGACAAGCTGCTGCGATTACTAAATTTGCCGCAGACATCCGAGGATACTATTAATGTTGGGATAGAACCAATCCTGCCGACAGATTCTTCAGCTATCATATTTTGTGACGTGATGAAGCAGGCCGCACCAGGATAATCTTTCAGCATTCTTTTAAGTGTACGTTTCAATTCCAGTTTCAGAGGAAACACCAAAAAAGATGACCTTTTTTTATCGCTGTTGAAAGCATAGTCCATGGTTATATCTGTGTTCATTGACATCCTGGTATGAAACAACCTTGCCAGTATTACCATCAGGCCGTTCGGATAAAAACTTGTTCCGGGTATTCCATCCTTTTTCAGTGTTGCAATCAATGATTTGACATCAACTATATTGCCTTCACCAATCAGAGGTGCCCCTGAAATTACTAATTTGTCAGTATTATAATTATTCATTTTCATACTTATTATTGAGCTTTAAAGAAGGGATAATCAACTTAAGAGGAAAAAATGCATATCTTGTTTGTGAACGGTTCTGTTAATTGCTTTTTATTTTATCTTGGTGTTGATACCCATTGGCTTGCTACGGGGCAGTTCATATTTCTTTTCAATTAAATAAATTTTAAAGCGGCAAGGAGAGCCAGTAACTTATTTCTTGAAAGATTATTGTTATCTACATAAATTGAAATGTCAGAGCTTTCTTTTGAATTAACAAATTGTATGGATTTGTCCGCCTCGCTGACTGATTTTGTGAAATACACGCGTATATCTGCTTCAGCATAAGAGTGCGTAAAGTAGATATCGATCTCGCCTTTTTCGGCGGTATCTTTAAACTCAATAACATAATCGGCTTCACTTTTATTTGTCGTGAAATATATTTTTTTATTTTCGTCCCCGGTTGTTCTGGTCAAATTGAGACTTATGTCAGCATCCGTAATTTTATTAGTCAGATAAATCGAAATGTTGGCTCCGAAGGCATCCTTGGCAATATGTACTTTTTTTAAAACCTGGTCTGCAGAAGAAAGCGTTGGAATGAGTAGTAATAATATGCTTAGCAATGCTATGACAATGCTTTTATGATCTTTCATGTCCGGACCTCCATATGATACATAAAATATAATTATAATTTGCAGGCGAATAAGAACTGTCGTATAATCAGAATATTACTGCAGCATGCCGGAAAAATCAAGAGAAAACGGGAGTTAAAAAGGTGGGTTCATTTTCTACTTCCCCGCCTTCCATTTTTGCACTATAATATACTTTATATCAATAGTAAGAATTAATGTTTGAAATGGAGGTTAGATATGGATTTTAAGGTACATTTTGAAACAGCATGGAATATGACACTGAAGTATATTGCGCCTCTCATTATTATGACTCTGGTTATGATTGTTGTTTCTTTGCTGAGTCTCGGAATCCTTGCGCCTGTTACCATGGCCGGATATATGCACGCCGTTTTATTGATATTACGGGAAGGCCGTGAGCCGAAGCTTCAGGACCTCTTCTCTCAGATGAAACTCTTCTTTCCTCTGCTGGGATTTGGAATTATTGTTTTTATCGGGATGATGATCGGATACATGATCCTGATCCTCCCGGGCATTCTTTTTGTTTTAGCAGTATCTTACTGTTGTCTTTATCTGCTGCCGATTATGACAGACAGGGGCCTCGGTTTAATTGATGCTGTCAAGGAGAGCTATTCAATTACCATGAAGGGAAACATGGTGGATAATATTGCGGTCTTTATTATATTCATGGGACTGCTGGCTGTAGGTAGCTCTGTATTCATCGGGTGTCTGTTTACACAACCCTTTGCTACTATCTTTCTGCTTTCTGTTTATGAGGAGAGAACAGCAGAGACGCCGGCGGAGGTTAGCCCGGACACGACCCGCTGACTGATATTTTGCCCGTTTTTTAACCGATAGTCCATTGATCCTTAACGGGAAATTCTTAACTTAACTAATCAAAAGTAAAGAAAAAATAAGAAACAACCGATAACTTATATAAATAACGATTTTGAGGAGGAGATAGTGATTACAAAGGAAATTGCTGAAAGTCAGACTTTAAGAACGGCTCTTGTTTTTGGTGAAATTGCAGTAAAAGCAGGATTTCTGACACCCGGGCAATTAGATAATGCCCTGGCTATCCAACGTGATTTTATCACTATTTCAAATGATAGAACGCTTAAACGCATTGGGGACATTATTTTTGAAAAAGGCTGGATGAACGTTGAACAAATTTATAAAGTTCAGATAGATGTGTTCAACCAGATGTGTGAAGTTCCAGCGAAATAGCGGGGAATAAGAAAGATATTAAAGCGCGGAAGAGAGAAAGTGCGGAAGCGGGAAAGCTCGGAAGTGCGAAAGTAAAAGAAACAACTTACCTGCTTACTCTCCTTTAACTAACATTTGATTTTAATCATGAGTGCATTATCCAAAGATTAAGTTGTGGAGTAAAGGTAAAATTCACATTTTGCCGATTTACTTTTGGAATAATGCAGGGTTGAGCCCATACACAAGAAGAAAGAATGCTAGCTTCATAGAACAATGATCTGTTATAGTGTCCTGTCTGACACTATAACAATCGATTTAATAAATAATAAATGTTCCATCCTAAAGGCCCGACATTTTTGAACTTACACATCCTCCGGGGAGCCTGGAACCTTCCGGAAGAGCAAAAAAGGAGATACCATGAAACCTGCAAGAATGATTATACAGGTACTGATATTGATGATTTTTACCATACTGGTGTTGCCTCCCGGAATGCCGGCACAGGAGTACGTGGTGGATACGGAGCAGTCCAGCGAGTTTAAAAAGGAGGAACTGGTGCAGATGCTTGCGCCGATCGCCCTCTATCCCGACTCACTGATCACCCAGATGCTTATGGCATCGACCTATCCGCTCGAGGTAGTCGAGGCCGAGCGCTGGCTGCGTCAGAACAAGGATCTGAAGGGTGATGCGCTGAACGATGCCCTTCTGGAAGTGACCTGGGACCCCAGTATAAAATCGCTTTGTCATTTTCCTGACGTTCTCTTTGCCATGAGTGACAAACTCGACCAGACAAGGAAACTGGGAGATGCCTTTCTGAGCCAGGAGGAAGATGTCATGGCTACCATACAGGAGTTGCGGCAAAAAGCGCATGATCAGGGAAACCTTAAGACGACCAAAGAACAGAAAGTTATTATTGAAAGGGAGATTATCAGGGTTGAACCGGCTGACCCGCAGGTGGTCTATGTACCGGTCTACGATCCGTTCTATATATACGGCCCGTGGTGGTATCCTGCGTATCTTCCCTGGTACTGGTACTATCCTCATACTGTGGCTGTCACCGGCGGGTATATACACTTTGGCTCCGGATTTTTCCTTGGGATAGGTATATCTTCATGGAGCTGGTACGACTGGCATCGCCACTATATTTATATAGACGTCCATAAGGCAAGAAGATTTCACAGATTCCGTGAACGGCATGATTCCGACCGTTATTACTGGAGACACAACCCGCGCCACAGAAGAGGGGTTGCCTACAGAAACAGAAAGACGAGTGAACGCTTCAGGCCGGAACTGCCGCGGCTGCCGAAAGCCAGACCTGAAATGCGCGGGTACCCGTCGGGAGGATTTAAGAGAGAAAAGACACCGGCGAGGAGCCCGATGGAACGACGTGAAGGGGATATGCCAAGAGTAAAGACACAACCCGAAAAGTCCAAGAGGCAGATGGAACGTCGTGAAAGGGACATGCCAAGGGTAAGGACACAACCCGAAAAGTCCAGGAGGCAGATGGAACGTCGTGAAAGGGACATGCCAAGGGTAAGGACGCAACCCGAAAGGTTGAGGAGCCCGGCAGGAAGCCGTGGCGGGTCTGTGCCCCAAGTAAAAATACAACGCAAAAGTGATCAAAAAGTCCAACGCCGTGATACTCCCTTCAGGGGAATCGGCGATGGAAACTTTGAGCGCAAGGCAGGTAAACGCGGAGGCTACAGCCGCCAGGGCGATAAGGAAGGAAGTCAGGAAAAAGGATCCCGGAAGTCTTCCCGGGGACGGGGAAGCGATAAAAGCGGATCTCGCAGGTAGAGATTAGTAATGGCTATCCTGAATTCTTTGCAGAAAAGATATATGGACAAGGGAGGAACAATGAATAGATTGAGATTATATAAACAGGCAGGGGAGCATTGGTTCCCGATTCTGATTTGTGTTATAGCCGTTACCCTGTTCTCGCACGGTGCTGTTCCGGCCTTGCATGCCGAAGACATACCGCAACGCGGCTTTTCATCGCCTGAGGAAGCGGTGAATGCCCTCATTGGCGCTGTCAGGGCTGAAGACATGGAAGAAATGCTCGCCATTCTGGGTCCGGGGAGCAGGGTACTGATCTATTCCGGCGATGACGTAGCTGACAGGACCGGACGAAAAAAATTCATCAGGGCTTTTGACCGGAAGAACACCCTTCAGAAGGAAGCAGAGGACAGGATGATCATTTATATAGGAGAGGATAACTGGCCCATGCCAATTCCGATCGTAAAGACAGGCCCGTCATGGATGTTTGACCCTGAGGAAGGCAAGCAGGAGATACTTAACCGGAGAATTGGCAGAAATGAGCTGCATGTTATGGAAGTGCTTGGTGCCTACGTTGAGGCACAGCATGAATATGCGAGCAGGGATAGCAGGGGCGAAGGTGTGGTTGAATTCGCCCAGCAGCTGATCAGCTCTGAGGGTGAACGCGATGGACTATACTGGGAGGTTAAGGAAGGGAAAGAAGAGAGCCCTCTCGGTCCTCTTATTGCGCGGGCGTCCAGGAAAGGATACAAGGATGACGATATTTCCCCGTTCTACGGATATTACTACAAAATACTCAAAGCACAGGGCAAGCATGCCGATGGAGGGGCGTACGATTATGTGGTCAATGGTAAGATGATCCTCGGATTTGCTCTCATCGCCTATCCCGCTGAATACAGCAATTCAGGCGTCATGACCTTTATGGTGAACCAGCAGGGAGTTATTTATGAAAAGAATATCGGCGGGGATACCAGGAGTATTGCAGAGAAAATAGAGATATTCGATCCTGAGGATACCTGGACAAAAGTTGAAGACATAATACACGAGGAGAAATCAGCCGTTCGGCAGGCCCCGGTATTCAGGCCGGGGGTTCCTCATGACTGACACCATGGATTGGACCGGGCTGTAAGAAAGAACATGAAAATATTTCCTGAAAACTTTATGTTTCAGCTTAATAAACAGCTGCCGAAAAGCTGGTATCACAACATGTGATACCACACAGAAATCTTCTCACGTCTCCCATCCATATGCTTCTATTCATCGCCATGCGTTATTGACCCTTTAACTTCAAGAGTAAATGTTCCCGTGTTTAGCGCTGACTCTTTTTGCTTTCTTTGCAGGAAGGTATGTTTTAAACTAAAACATACACTCACAATTACTGCCTTGCCATTGCACATTTTAAATGGTTATCGTTAAGCCCCGCTCTTCTAAGAAATGCAGACAACATCATGAGAGGCGGTGATGTAGTTAATATTGATGATTTGCGGTTAAAAGCTTGTAACGCAAAGCTCTGTGAATTGAACCATGAAACACAATAATATGCAAAAAAACGATTTGCACATTAATAAATAAAAATCAAAGCGATGCCACTGGCAAGCATTCCTCTCAGTGCCTCATTCCGTGTTCCTGTCCTTCAGACAAACTGCTATCCACTATATTCCTTTTGCCAATATATTAAAAAGCGGGAATACTCTCACTTGTTCCCATTATTTCACAGAAGTATTGCTTTTATTACATAGTAGTGGGATAGTCCTGCTAAAGTCACTCCCTGCATGTGCATAATAAGAAACATCCTTTTTTTATTGATAGTTATATGGTTATCCCAGAGAAAGGAATTGTTGTGAAGGCCATTAATTATCAATAATAGCCGATAGGCATATAAGTTGCATGTAAATAATAGAGAATGGATTAAAAGAAAGTGCAAATTAGATTAACAGAAGTACTTCTATAATATGGAAGATAAAATGATGGACATTAAAATTGATGAAGATGTAAAAACAAGTACGACAAAATGTGATAAGGATTTTAAATGTTTAGTTGATAATACTTATACACTTTGCAGGGTTACCCAATCTATTCATGATGAAGTTCTTTTCGTTGAATGTTTGGAAGAAAGTTATTGCAATTACAAAATGAGCTTTGGATTTTCTAATATTTGCAATTGTCCAATAAGAAAGGAATTATATAAAAAATTTGAAATTTAGTAATTTGATTTAACTTAAAAATAAGTCTTTCTCTCAAAAAAACGCCCTTTGGGTACTAACCCAGTGGGCGTTTCTTTAAAACTATATTCTGAGATATCTGAACTAAGCTGGCGGTGTTCCTTCCTTAAAGCCCTTTCGAATTTTTTCCCGGAACTCTGGCGTGTCCTCATATCCGTGGACTTTAATTCCATGTTGAACAACAACCTCTAAAAGTTCCTCATCAGTGTCAGCGGAAAGAGCAACTGTACACTTAATATCACCTGGATAGTCTCTACAATCAATGTATTTTCGTGCCATGATATCCTCCTTTTTTTATGTTCATTATCTGAATATTAAATTATGTCTATTGAAATTTTATTACTATGACATAGATCATATATTGATAATGAATGAAAACCTGCAAATTTCAGAGAGCAACGAAAATGACCTTGTGATTCTAAAAGCTAAAGGAGAAAATCTGAGAATAGTAAAACTTGGAGATATTGAAAAAGAAATAGTAGGTGAAAAAATATATGTAATAAGCAGTCCCAAAGGGCTTGAAAATACAATTTCTGATGGATTGTTAAGTGAAATTAGAAGGATTAAAGATAAAAGAAAAATTCTTCAAATCACTGCACCTATATCTTCTGGAAGTAGTGGAAGTCCAATATTTAATGGAAAGGGCGAAGTTATTGGCGTCGCTACTTTCCTGATTAAAGAGGCGCAGAATCTCAACTTTGCACTGCCGGTAAATTTAATAAAAGAGAAAATTGACAGAAAGAGATTTACAGCTTTAAAAGAGAGTGAAATAGGGGATTATAAAAAATCAGCAGAGTATTGGTTTTCACTTGGTGTCTATTATGGAGAGGCTGGCATGCACAAAGAAGCAATAGATGCTTTTAAACAGGCGATAAAAATTAAGCCTGATGATGTAGATGCTCATTATAATCTTGGTGTTACTTATGACCAGTTAGGCATACAAGGGCCGAAGGTCCAGGTAATGAGTTCATTATCAGGTCCGGCCCAGGGGGAGGGGTATCCCCAGCCATCGAAAACCTGCTCCTGCGCCATAATTAATGTATGGCCGTGTGTTACGCCTGAAAAACTGAATGTTTTATGAACAAAGTTTGGATTATAATTGGTTATTGGATTACGATCGATAATATCAGGCAGATTAAGAATGCTGCCATTATTACTCCCAGTATAATTCGGATCGCCGACCCATGATTCCTTCCAGGTCATTGATACACCGGAGTAGTCTCCCGGCGCGTATATGTGGGGCATATAGCCGACTCCCCATAACCCCGACCAGCTGAACTGTATATGAAATGGTGTTTCATCGATTACATTAACTATATTGTCAGATGCATCAACTGTGTTTATTGTCCAGAGTGAATCATCAACCGGGTTGGTGAATTCAATACCAGGAGTTACTTCATTGCATGTGAATTCTATCGGGGCTGACATGTAGGACTCAAGCGGAGGTGATGAACAGAGAGCATCGGAAACAGCCGGAAGAGACAAAGCAGTCATCAAGAGCAGACATATTGAAAGTATCAATACTTTATTCATTTGTCATTTTATATCTCCCCCTTTTTAGTAAAGGGGGGGACAAGTTTAATCTATTTTGCAGCCCTTTCAGTCAGGTAATTCAAAAGGAGCTCTTTCCCGTCAAGTTCAGAAACAGTTATATTACGATTGCGGGGTTTTTCCACTCCCTTTTTTATGACTTCAAGATATGCCTCAGCTGTCTTTGCCCATGTATACTTTGATTTGACGCGCTTGATACCGAGTTCTGAATAGTGATTGTATTCGTTGACTCCGCGGAGGAGTCCTGCAGCAATGTCCTTTTCATCAAAGGGATCAACAAGTAATCCTGAGCCGTCTTCAAAAATCTCTGACGGCCCTCCGTTTTTTGTGGCAACAACCGACAGGCCGCATGCAGCAGCTTCTATCGGGGCCAGTCCAAACGGCTCGTAAAAGGCGGTCAATGCAAACACTGAGCCGAGCCTGGCAAAGTATCTGTAAGTTGCGGCCAGTTCTTTCTGTGACTGAATATTAAAGAAGTGGACTTTATCTTTAATACTGTCCTGTCCGGTAATATCAAGAATCGGTTTAAGAATGCTCTGCTCTATTTCATTCAGTTTGGTGATTTCAGAATATGGGTCATCAAGACCGCGAATGAAAATGCCGAGGTTGGCTTTTTCATGGAGCTCTTCTGAAAGGGCGTATGCCTTGACAACACCTATTATGTTCTTCTTTTCATCCAGCCGGCTCGAAACAACTATATATGGCCTTTTTGTCCCCTGTATCTTCTTTCCGACAGAGCTGTATATTGCGTCATCTCCATCGCTGTCTACTGTAGTAAAGATATTTGTATTGACTCCCGGCGGGATAACAGAGAACTTGGAATCATCATTCACATCAATGGTGCCCTTATACAAAGGGTGAGAATACTGCTCAAAACGTTCCTGGGAGGTAGAGGTTATGATATTGAAGATATGCGTCATACTTAGGCGCTCTGCAATAATGCGTTTTGAGAAATGATATTGAGCATCCATGCTGTCATTGTTATTGAGGTCCATTCCGAGTTTGTCGAGTTTCTGCGCTCCAAGAGAATGTCCTGTAAAAGTAAAATTCAAACCTGATTTTTTCTTTAAAAGGACCGCGCAGTAGCCGCCGTCAGCGTAATGGGCAGTCGAAAAATCAGGGAGGTTGTCACCATAAAAAGAGAGGATATTGTCGGTGAATTCGTCAAGGTGATCCCAGAGAAGTTCTTTATTAAGGAACTTCGGCCCTCCGCATGGTATGCGGATGATTCGAAGATTATCTTCATAACCGTTATAATGGTCAATTTCCTTTGAAAATTCCGGCCAATCAGGGTCATCGACCAGGCGTGTGATGATATCAACTTTATGTCCCATTTCCGCAAGTGCAATACAGACCTCTTTTACGTAAACCAGTTGTCCTCCAAAGTCCGGGTGTTCTGTCCAGTGTGAGTCATTCTGATCGAAATTCCCCTGAGGGTTTAAAAATATTATATGCATTCATTCTCCTAACGTATAAGATTTGAATTTATAATTGCCTGGACTGTCATTCTGAATTTATTTCAGAATCTTATATTTACATGATTGTATTACCATAGAGATCCTGAAACGAGTTCAGGATGACAGTTATGACACAGTTTGCTTGAGGAATGACAAATGTTGTGTCTGTATATTATTGCTATTTGTTTTCCCTTGCATCGTAGTTTTTTGAGATAATAATGTCAGCCTTCGGCTTATGGGAAGAAATTATTTCGTGTTCAATTGTCAGTACGCTTTCGGTAAACTTGTCCAGTTCGGATTTGTGCCTGGACCTCTTTTCCCTGTGTGCCCTTGTATCGAGGTAGCTGCGGTCAATGAATGTCCTGCAGGTAAGGTTATTCAGCGCGGTAGTGTATGTCCCGTCGGCAATGACTACTTTTGCATCTCCAATGTTTATGGTTTCCCTGGTGATCGTATCTTCATTATATATAACCAGGGGTTTTTCAATCTCGCTGACTCCATCAAGGATATCCATGATGTTCTGATCAAGGACATCGAGGTGTACTTCCTGGGTGCCTACCCATTTGATGTCCTCTCTGCGGGTCTTATCATTTGTCTTGGGGGGATGAACAAAATAATCATCCTGCTGAAGGATAATGCTTTTAATGTCGTGTTTGGCAAGTTCATCGGCAATTGCAGTAGCAACTTCTGACTTTCCGCTTCCGGACTCACCTGCAACATTGATTGCAAATTTGCTGTCCGATGATGTTATTTTCGGCAGGATTATCTTTACGACCCCTTCTGCGGCTTTTCTATGGTGCGCTTCAACAATGATGCTGTCACCTTTCATGAATTGCTCTCCTCTTTCAGATATATTTTTGCCCTGCTGGAAAAGCATCCAACAGGGTTTACTCTCCTTTAATTTTATCCTGCCATTCTACGGCCTTTGCCAGTATTTCAGCTTCATCGGCAGTCACCAGATTTCTGTTCTCAATAATTATTTTGCCGTTTATCATGACCGTCTCAATATCGGAAGATCTCATGCTGTATGTTATATGTGAGTATACGTCGTATATAGGCGTCAAGTGGGGCTTATCAATTGCGGCAATGACCAGGTCGGCCTTTTTACCCGGCCTGATGGAACCTGTTATATCTCCAAGACCCAGTATCTCCGCCCCGTTTCTTGTAGCCATTAAAAGTGCTGTTTTGCTGTCAAGCACTGTGGGATCGCCTGTCACTGCTTTTTGCACTTTTGCTGCGGTGGACATTTCTCCCAGTATGCTTAAATCATTATTGCTGGCAGCCCCGTCTGTACCAAGTGCAACCTTTACACCTGCATTCAGCATTTTTACTACAGGAGCAAAACCTGATGCCAGCTTAAGGTTGCTTTCAACGCAGTGTGACACCCCGACCTTTCTTTTTGCGAGTAACTCAATTTCACTGTCTGTCAGCCAGACACAGTGTGCTGCAAAGAAACGCTCTGTAAGCAGGCCTATGCTGTCGAGGTGTTCAACAGGGGTTTTTCCGTACCTTTTCTGAACTTCTGATACTTCGAACTGTGTTTCAGCAAGATGAGTATGTATAGGGACATTGTATTTTTCTGATATCTCGTTTGCCCGTTTATAATTTTCAGGACTGCATGTATATGTTGCGTGGGGTGCTATGCATGGAAATACAAGATCGCTATCTTTCCAATCATTAATCAGGTTTTCGGCATTTACGAAATAGTCGTCAACTGTCGGTGCATACCCTGCAAACGGAAAATCGATTACACCTGCTCCCAGGGCGCCTCTCATACCGAAACGCTCGAGATTTTTGGCGGAGACGTTCTGATAGAAATACTGGTCAGCGTAGGTTGTAACACCTGCCTTAAGCATCTCCAGAATAGCGAGCTTGACAGCATCGTCAACGAATTCACTGCTCATCCACTTGCCTTCAGCAGGCCAGATATGTTTTTCGAGCCACTCATGAAGGGGAAGGTCATCGGCAAGTCCCCTGAAATAGACCATCGCAGCATGAGTGTGGGTGTTTATAAGGCCGGGAAAGATAACACGGTTTTTTCCTTCAAGTATCGTTTCAGAAGTGTACTTATTCGAGATATCTACAAAAGTCCCGGCATCTTTAATCTCAGTACCGGATACAGCTACTGCCCCGTCACGTATAACAGGTAGGTCCCTTTCCATTGTGAGCAGGTAATCGGCTTTCAGAATAAAGTCAGCTTGTTCCATTTCCAGCCACCTCACTTCCGATTCGTAATTAATAATTGGTGATTGATTAAGCTCGTTTTATCAATTCTTCCGCAATCTGGACTGCATTAAGCGCAGCGCCTTTTCTCAGATTGTCCGCAGCTATCCAGATATTCAGTCCGTTTTCAATTGTAGAATCTTCCCTTACTCTGCCGACGTAGACTTCATCTTTGTTGGCACAGTCGGTCTGGAGAGGATAAATATTTTTTTCCGGGGCATCGTAAACAAGCACACCCGGTGCAACAGAGAGTGCGGCCCTGGCGTCATTTGCGGAGAGCTTTTCAACTGTTTCTATATTAATAGATTCTGAGTGACCCCTGAAAACAGGGACCCTTACCGCAGTTGCCGTTACCTTTATCAAGTCATCTCCGAGGATTTTTATTGTCTCATTCACCATTTTGATCTCTTCCTTTGTATAGCCGTCATCCATGAAACTGTCTATGTGAGGGAGACAGTTGAAGGCGATCTGGTGCGGATAAACCACTGGTTTAATGTCCTTGAAATTCAGAATGTCCGATGTTTGATGCATCAGTTCATCCATGGCTTTCTTGCCTGTACCTGAAACTGACTGGAAGGTGGTTACGACGACCCTCTTGATCCTTGCGGCATCATGGATCGGTTTCAGAGCTACTACCATCTGGATTGTAGAACAGTTCGGGTTTGCAATTATCCCTTTATGCCAGCCCAGGTCGTCAGGGTTAACTTCAGGTACAACGAGCGGAACCTTGGGGTCCATCCTCCATGCACTTGAATTGTCGACAACAACACAGCCCGCCTTTGCCGCGGCAGGTGCGAATTCCCTACTCCTGTCACCTCCGGCTGAGAATAGGGCGATGTCTATGCCGTTAAACACCTTGTCCGTGAGTATTTCGACTGTAACGGGTTGGTCGTGATAATCAAGAGTTTTCCCCTCCGAACGCTCTGAAGCGAAGAGCCTCAGTTTTTCAACCGGGAAGTTTCTCTCCTCAAGAACCGAGATCATTTCATTTCCTACAGCACCCGTTGCCCCGACTACGGCAACGATATATTTATCTTTTTTCTTTAGCATGTTATCTCCAGTTATTCTGTAACGAATTTTGCAACCAGGTCTCCTACTTCGGTAGTAGAAAGTCCCATTTGTCCTGCTGCAAGACTGTTTATATGTTTTTCAGTCACCTTCATGACTGCCTGTTCAATTTCTTTTCCTGATTTATTTTCTCCAAGATGTTCAAGCATAATTCCCGCAGCGCATATTGCTGCGAGGGGATTTATTTTGTTCTGGCCCTTATATTTTGGGGCTGACCCGCCGATCGGTTCGAACATTGAGACCCCTTCAGGGTTTATGTTTCCACCGGCAGCTATTCCCATTCCGCCCTGGATCATTGCGCCGAGGTCGGTTATGATATCTCCGAACATATTGTCCGTCACAATTACATCAAACCATTCCGGGTTTTTCACGAACCACATTGTGATTGCGTCAACATGTGCGTAATCCGGTTTGATGCCTGGATATTCCTTTGCAACTTCGTAAAATGCCCTTTCCCACAGGTCAAAGGCAAAGGTCAGTACATTGGTTTTGCCGCAAAGCGTAAGCTTATTGTCTTTATTCCTCTTTTTAGAGTATTCAAAAGCATAACGTATACAGCGCTCAACACCTTTCCTCGTATTAATCGATTCCTGTATGGACACTTCATCAGGAGTCCCCTTTTTCAGAAATCCACCGGCACCGGCATACAGACCTTCAGTGTTTTCCCTTACAACTACAAAGTCAATATGTTCAGGGCCCTTGTCCTTTATAGGACAGTCTACTCCCGGATAAAGTTTGACCGGCCGCAAATTGATATACTGGTCAAGTTTAAAGCGGAGATTGAGAAGGATCCCTTTCTCAAGTATGCCCGGCTTAACATCCGGATGTCCGATTGCGCCGAGGTAGATACAATCAAATTTTTGTAAATCCTCAACTGCACTGTCCGGCAAAACTTCACCTGTCTTAATGTATCTGTCACCGCCAAAGTCAAAGTAGCTGTAATCAAGCCTGAAACCGGCCTTGTCCGATACAGCGTCAAGGACCTTTATCCCTTCTGCCACAACCTCGGGCCCTGTTCCGTCTCCTGGAATAACTGCAATATTATATGTTTTTGACATTCTATCTCCTTATAAATGATGCAATTTGTCTTTTAATTAACTTTACATTTTAAACTAATTAAGGCAAAAAATTAAAGATCTATAACCAGAATTGCAAATAAAAATCAGGAAATCAGCTGATTTTATTGTTTTATTTCACTTCAATTCTGTCTGGATAGCTGGGAAGATAGAGAGTAATGGGGGAAAAATGGTGATCCCTACGGGACTCGAACCCGTGTTCCTGCCGTGAGAGGGCAGTGTCCTAGGCCGCTAGACGAAGGGACCTTTTAAGCTGTCAGCTGTCAGCGATCAGCCGTCAGCTGAAAAAAAAAAGTAAATTCGACATGTCGAATTTATTATTTAGCTGAAAGCTGACTGCTGATAGCTAACAGCTAAACTGGCTGGGGCGGGAGGATTCGAACCCCCGGATGCTGGGACCAGAACCCAGTGCCTTACCGCTTGGCGACGCCCCAAAATTATAACTGTCTATATTACCTTTTTTAGAGTTCTCCGTCAATATTGGCTGCTTGAAAGGAGTCATAGAACCTGGATACTTAAACTCCCCATTTTTTCATTTAGATACAAGTATGTTAAAATATTGTTTAATTTTGATACAGTAATCAAATTCTTATATAAAAGGAAATATAATGAAAAGAATACTTGTAACAGGTGGCGCTGGCTTTCTAGGGTCTCATCTTTGTGAGACCCTGTTGAAGGATGGGCATGAAGTTTTGTGTCTTGATAACTTTTACACAGGACGTCGTTCCAATGTCGCAGAGTTTATAAAGAATCCTCTGTTTGAAATAATGCGTCATGATATATGTTTTCCTTTGTACGTGGAAGTAGATGAAATCTATAACCTTGCCTGTCCGGCATCACCGATCCATTATCAGTTTGATCCTGTGCAGACAACAAAGACATCGGTCCATGGCGCCATTAACGTGCTTGGGCTTGCCAAAAGGATAAAGGCAAAAATTATGCAGGCATCGACTTCCGAGGTTTACGGTGATCCTGAGGTGCATCCGCAGCCGGAGTCTTACTGGGGAAATGTGAATCCTACCGGCTTTCGTTCCTGCTATGATGAAGGTAAACGCTGTGCTGAAACTCTTTTCTTTGACTATTACCGTCAGCACAATCTGAGAATAAAAGTTGCAAGAATATTTAATCCGTATGGCCCGAATATGCA
>JBDLIC010000080.1:0-16087 GCA_039715075.1 Nitrospirota bacterium | reverse complement strand
GTTGAGCGGGAATCCAGTCTTTCCAATAACTGCTGGATGCCCGATTAAAGACTTCGGGCATGACAAAAACAAAAAACAGCAATTTATACACAGACTCTATCTATGTGCATTAATTGAAATTCCGGGATATTCTTTCTCTTCATTCCATGTCCTTATCAGCATCGTATAATGCAAACATCGTTTACTTTTCTTTTTAAAAGAAACTGACTAATGAGAGTTATCATGATCTCAAGTCAGATTATTTTTTATCTAAACGCACTACTCCACTCCATGATTCTACGGGTGGATTTGCCATATATCCTTCACACAACTTCTGATAAAAAAGAGACGGGCCATCCTGTCCAAATCTCTTCAGCACATCTGAGAACATCTCCGCTGCCTGTTCCCATAGCTGCTGTTTGAATGCATTCAGTGCATCTGCAAACAATCCGCATAGTTCTTTCTGCTCCTGCAAGCATTCATTTCCCAGGCAGATCAGTTCATGGAGCACAAGATGTTGGGACTTTCCCGCAGGAATAAATGAACCGAGTTCCCTGCTCAAAAAACCGTCCAGTTGATTGAGCACCTCATCAGATATCAATATACGGGTTCCCAGGTGTTTGTTCAGTCCTTCTATTCGTGTGGCTGTATTGACAATATCACCGACAGGCCTGTACTCATAGTGGTCCCCCGCTCCTATGTTTCCAAGAGATATGGGACCTGAATGAACCCCGACCCGTGTCGGCAGATAAGCGCTCCCGTTAGATTTTTCGCACATAATGTCCCTTATGCCCAGTGCTGCAAGACAGGCGTTATTACTTTTGGCATTGCTTTGTCCGGTTACCCATATGGCAAGCATTTCATCGGCAATAACATTTGCCACAATCCCTCCGTATTGCTTGACAGGCCTGAAAAGAGATTCATAGTATCTGTTAAGGAAAATGTTAAGCTCCCTCGGGTTCATTCGCTCGGACTGTGCGGTGTAATCTTCGGCATCACTGGAAAGGCACGTCCCGTATACAACCTGACTGCTTGATCCCAGGTCTGTTACATTTTTTGAAATCCTTTCAACAACTTCATCAGGCAAATAGTAACTGAAGGCCCTTTTGATATTCTGACGTTCTTTATTCGTTTCAACATATTTCCATGAAACAGCGCTGATAACAGCAAGGGGCGCCTGAAAAAATAAAGGGACGACCAATGGATACCACAGGCTGCTGTCAGCAAACAGGTTCAACGCTGTGAATAAATACAGAACACATATCACGATTCCACCGGTTAAAGCATACGTGTTTGTAAAAAAACGCCAAATAAAACCGATCACCAGCCCCCAGAAAAAAATAATACTTAAATGCACACTTAACGGAAGAGACTTAATATTCATATTTTCCAAAAGATTCGCAAATGCTGTCGCCACAATTTCAACTCCACTGATGTCTACTCCGTCAGGTTGTGTAAAGACTGTATAAAACCCGTCCTTAAATTCCGGACGCAGGTTTTCTGAATGTCCGACAAATACTGCCTTGCCGGCTAAATCAGGGTGTTTTTGACCCACCACCGGCTTATCCTGAAACTGCAGCGCCTGATAATAAGGTATTGTGGTAATAGTTCGCGGAAATCCATAAAAGTTCAGATATTCACTGTCAGGACCCCGATACATCCTTATGAGTGATCTGAGCAATTTATTCTTTCTCTCATCAACGGAAAGTGTTTCTGAGTTCTGAAGCTCTTCCAGCATTGTTTCTGCAATCAACGGCCCATTTGCAAACAACTCTCTTATATTCCGGACAACCTTTTCAACGCTTCCGGCGGCGATCAATTCATCTTTGTCATAAGGCAGCCTGTCAGTTCCTGAAGTCCCTGTTTTTCTCAGTAACCGGATAAACTCTTCATAAACATCAAGTGCATATATCTGGAAGACGACTACCGGCATGGTCGGTATATCTCCGGCCGATCTCTTGAAGGTCCAGTACTGCCTTACATTGATCGGCACCCTCGGTAAAGGAAAAGGAGCTAACGCAACAGACGATTTTTCAAGGGAAGGAACCGGCGCCACCAGTTTTTCTATATTTACTCTTGCAAATGATTCATCCGGTTTTTTGAAAGGCATTGATTCCTGTCTGATGATTTGACAGAGCACAACATTGTTTGCAGCGGCAATTGCATTGGCAAACAGGCCGTCTTCTTCCCTGGACCGTGCTTCATTGAAAATCATGTCAAAGGCAATGACAGACGCACCCGCCTTGACGAGATTTTCAATCAGGCGGGCATGGAGTGAGCGGGGCCATTTTTCCGGGTTATCAGGCAGATTAAGGTTTAATGCAGAAACCTTATCTATGCTGATTACTACTACTTCAGGCGGCGGCTGTCGCTCTCCTCTCAGTTTAAAGAGTAGATCCAGCCCTATATTTTGCTCAAGAATAAACACGTAAGAAAAGAGGCTTAAAATGATCCCTGATATGCCTGTTAAACAACCCAGGACTAATGCTTTTGATAACCGCGACATTGCCTTGTCCTAATATTCTTAGCAGCCGGTTAATACAACATAATGGACCGGATATGGAAAAAATCAATTCTGACAGAACGGGATTGCCGGATGTTCGTGCAAGCAAGCTAATCTGATTATCGAGCTACCGAAGAAACGTAAACAAACCCCTATTGTCATAAACTGAAGGAATATAGTACTCACTACTGCTCCCATATCAGTCCTTTTAATAAACAATTTAAGGACACACTTATCGCGTATTCATTCATTGATAATCCTGCTATTCCTCCCTATACTGCAGCTTTTACTTTCACCCCCCCAAAAAATGTTTTATCTATAAAAATAAGCAAAAATATAAATAATGTAATAAAAACAAAAGTACATGTAAATAATAAAATATTCACTAAAAAATACTATCGGAATCTGTCTGATTTTACTGTAAGTCTTTGTCCTACAGGACCTGGATGTTAGGCAGGTTAAAATATAAATGAAAGAGGATGTTAACCTTAGGGGACATGGCTGAAGTAAAAGGTTGGGCTCTCAGCATAGGCAGGAAAACCTTTTATTCTTGGTTAACATCCTCTTTTCAGACAGTTTTTCACTTCAAATCAGCACTGCTTATCTATAATGTAATCATCAACTAATTAATTAACAAGCAAAAAAAGCGCCGGGAGCCCGCAAAATATTTTCATTAAAAATCAAGGAGTTAAACAATTCGATACAAACTGCATTAGCTGTATATAACGCATACAAGTGTTATTTCCCACAATTTGACCAGTTTCAGTTTTCTGTGTGTCAAAATTTCTACACATCGTATCATTATCGTAAAGAAATTGACGTTCTGAAAAATATTTTCACTTAATAATCAAGACGTTAAAATTGGCAAGCTAATTGCATAGCTGATCACTTAGACCCTTTAACTAAAGGGCAGGAGGAATAAAATGAGTATCCCTTATTGCATAGGAAGATGCAGAGTCTGTCAGTACTATCAAGAGTGCCAAAGACCTAACGAGCATCTTTCAAAAGAATTCTGATCAGTACTGGCTATAAATAAAATAATCAGCGCAGGTCATCAGGTAATAATCTGAGTGTCATTTATTCGCTACACCCGTCTTATCCTTTTACACCTGCAGGGTTACAGCCCTGTTTCGCAATCTTCCTGTATCTCAGGTATATCGTAGAGAAGACACCATCATTTAGCTTGGAGTGTGATCGATACGGACTGTGAACAGCCCCTTATAACCGGGCAAACTTGCCATCGAATATACATATGTCATATGATTTCAATGAAGAACAATTTCAACTTTCATGATTACAATAAAATTATCAGGCTGAACTTCCAGTGATTAAGGAGGAGAAAATGTCAAAACAGGGCATAACTGTTTTTAAGCCCTATCCGTTTCAGACAGGCCAGAAGATAAGGATCGAAGGATCAAAACGCGGGGGCGACTGGGAGGTAATCGCCATAAGCGATAATAAAGTTACCCTGCGCTGTCCCGTCTCAGGCAAGCAGTTTGAATGGGACAGGTTCTGTTATTACGCGGAAGAACGGGATGACCTCCCCTGGCCAATGAAAGATTAAATATATTAATGAGGCATTGTCTTTATAAATTTATCTGCCTCTGCAATTGAAGTCTCCATCTCTTTAATAAGAGAGGCAACATCGGATTCAACTGAAGCCAGTTCACTTTTCAGTGAAGCAATTGCCTGTGCATTCAAATTATGCTTCAGGAAAAGCACCTGGTCTCGGAAAGCGGAAAGCACAGGGTCTATTTTTTTCTCTACACGTTTCATCGCATTTATCAGCTGCACATACTGTTTCTTAGTCTGTTGCAGTTTCTGCTCACTGCTGCGGCGCAGGCTGTCAATGCTGTACTGGTCCAGCTCTTCCTCCCATTCTTCAAATAATGCTTCAGACACACTTTCGACAGATTCGATCCGGCCTTTAACGTCCTTTGCTTTCTTTTCACTCTTTTCATATTCCGAGTTAAGCTTCTTATATTTATCTTCCAGAGTGCCGCCCTTAAAGTTCAGAACACTGCTGAACTGTTCAAGTGCAGAGGCAAACTGTTCCTTGGCCTCTTCCTGGGAGTCACGGGCCTCATTAACACGGTCCACCATTATGTCCCGTTTATGAACGCCGATTTTTTCCATGGTTTTGTAATATACAGTTTGACAACCGGTGAGATTAATCATAAAAAATAAAACAACCGGTATAATCAGTCGATACCGATATATGAGACCTTTCATTTTCTCCTCCCTCTGCCAGTCAGTATTTAAAAATTAACCTATCTAAACATAATATTAACATACGGTTTAATTCCGGACATACAGAAATACTATATTGAGATAAGTCTAAAAGAAAATTACACTAATTGCAAAATCTGAGCATTAAAACAGATATTAGTTTATTTTGACTTTAAATTACTCTTCCTACGTGATAAAATTAAATAAAGGTATACTGAAGGAGCACGCAGGATGAGAATGTTTTGGGATTCTGTATATACAGCTTTAAACAATATGAACCATTGGGAATTTCATTTTGTAATCCTGATGTACCTTTCTCTTCTGCTGGCTCCGGCCATACTCATTTTTCTTGTTCTAAAGCACAACCATGCACTCAGCATCAAGTATGTCAGGAAACTCTTCTTACCGCTTTTCGAGGCAGTAGCAATATCAGTAATTGTTTTAACGCTGTTTCCTATTATCTTCGGAATGGGTGACGATGCCAGGTGGGATTTCCCGGTAAGGATAATGCAATTATCGCCGGGAGGGTTTGTAGGGCTTATGCTTATCCTTATAGTCATAGCCTATTTGATAGACATTGTTCCAAAGCTCAGAAAGTTGCAGTCCTTCAAAACTCTTATATTGGGCGGAATAACTCTTATTTTTGTGCGGTTCTTCCTGAGTTTTATTAATCCGGTAATCGAAACAGACCTTGAAAGCTTTATTCCGGGCTTCTGGTTCGCCTGCGGAATCATAATCATATCCGTAATTCTTTCAAAACTGGGGCATTTTGTTTTTGAAGTTTTCGCAGAAGTGCTGGGCAATAAATTTGACTTAAGGGAAGAGGTGGCTGAGCTGCTCATTTTACCCGTAATAGCTACATTAGGATTTCTGCCGGTTTTTATATACGGGGCCTGGCTTGCATAATACAGAAGGGCCAGAGCCTCTGGCCCCTTACCTCTCACCCATTTATTTTAAATAATCAGGGACTTCTTTTTACTGTTCCCGTTGGACACACTAAGCATATCATATAGTATGTCGAGTGAGTTTATTCCGTCCATGTTTATCCCGAGCCTTTTGGTAACCTCTTTATTGCCTATGTGAATAGCAAACTCTGTGTTTCCATGATGGTCCGGTACTTTTATCACAGGACTTCTATCAACTGTTACGTTATGTGACTTAAACTTTCCAGGTGCGATTTTCCAGTATGGTTTTCTGGATTTCTGACCGCCGGATCTGTTCAGATAGTGGTCCTGAATATTTTCATATGACCTCTCAAAATCCGCCTCTGACTGTACGTACTGTAATTCCTTGACACTCTTTCTGTATACCCTGGTGCCCTGCTGTGACGGAATGAGCCTCTGAAATTTCGTGAACAGCTTATTTTTCCTGTTGCTGTTAAATTTGCATTCCCTTATGTATGCGCCATTTTCAAACAGGAGCTTCAGATAGAAATGACTCTCGTCAGTCTTCTCTTCAAAACCAGACTGAAAAGGCTTTTCCCCGATTATCCCAATCGCTGCAATAGAAAAAGGCTCGTGGTATTTGTGTCCCGGATGCTCCAGGTCAAGAAACAGCTGGTAATCCGTGTCCTGAATAAGCACAAACTCTCCTACAGAATTTTCGAGCTTCTTTCTTATTTTTATCAGCTTGTCGTAATATTCCTGGTAGTATATTCCTGCTTCCATTATGCTGATGTCTTTAAGCCTGCAATTTGAGAGGCACGAGTCTGTCCGGGCACTCTCGACGATTTTTCCCCTGGTCATTTCAAGGGTCTCCTCAATTGCCCTTCTCTTAGGCATCAGGCTGTTTTCGAGATCAATAAACTCCTTCAGTTCATTTGTAAAGTCAAGCACACATGCATCTTTCATTATTTCCTCCGTTGAAATATAATTTCAATATGTTATTTTTCTGTCAGGGGACATACTGAGGGTCCTCCCTGAAAATCTGACGGATATCTTCCGAGACTTATAATTTATATGAAGTATTTTTATATTTCCTTGATCTTATGGGTCCATAATTAAATCTCATGTCTCATGAATTTACAAAAGTGATTATGTTATCTTATGTTTGAACTTTATGGATACCAAATTAAAAATATTCTGCACCGTTGCGGAAACGAGGAGCTTTACCAAAACATCCCGGATCGTCCACCTGTCCCAGCCTGCCGTTTCTCTCCAGATCCAGTCGCTGGAGGAGTTCTTTGAAACAAAGCTCTTCGACAAGACCGGCAAACAGGTCAGCCTTACGCGTGCCGGAAAAATACTATATGAACATGCAGTGCATATCATGGGTCACTATAATGAAGTGGTAAAAGAGATCAATAAATTGACCGGCATGATGAAAGGGGCTGTGGCGCTTGGTGCAAGTACGACACTCGGAAATTATATACTCCCCCGGATCATTACTGATTTCAAAAGGCTCCATCCGAAAATAAAAATCAAGCTTCGTATCGGGAACACCGAACGGATAGAAGATCTTATGCATTCAGGTTTTCTTGACTTTGGTATAGTTGAAGGCAAGACATCCAGGACTAACACAAAAACGGAAAAGGTCATATCAGACCAGTTAGTATTAATAGTCCATCCGAAACACCCGCTGGCAAAGAGGAGGTCCGTATCAGTGCTGGATCTGATGAGGGAACCTTTCATCCTGAGAGAACAAGGCTCAGGGACAAGACAGCATATAGAAAAATACCTGGACCATAATGGCATCAACATCCGTGATCTGCATGTCGCGCTCATAATGGGAAGTACTGAATCGATAAAAGCGGCTGTTGAAGCGGGTACCGGCATAGCAATCCTCTCCAGGTGGGCAGTGAAGAAAGAAGTGGAAGACGGGAGGTTAAAGACTGTCAATCTCAGGGAAGGTGGAATCCCGAGAGAGCTTACCCTGATCTATTCCAAAAAGCCCCGTCTTTCCCACGCGGACAGGGAACTCATCCTCTTTATAAAAAACTATGCGTATGAGAGTTTCTGAAGTATGAAACTGTGTAAAACCTGAGGAAGACAAGACAGGGCATACACAAGACCTGCCCCTGCAGAAGTTACAATTCCAGGATAAAACCATCCCTGAGGTGAAAGTCAGCCTTCTGACCGGGATGGGTCAGCGCCCAGTATGTAGTCCTGCCGTTAGTGTGTTTGATGACGGCACTTACGGCAGCATTCAGGGGCTGTTCAGCCGGGACTATCCTGTCCAGGTTCAATTCCAGTTCAAGCTTCAGGATATCTGAATCTTTTTTGACACTGAACGGAAGCGATGAAACAGCCGCATCCTCTTTCATCTCCTGCCTGTATGATCGAAAGTAATAAACATTCCAGTGGCCGGAGGGAGAGAGGTTGAATTCCCGGTAAGATTCAGATTTTTCTGTGCCTAGAAAAAACTCAAAGCATGTTTCTTCCCAGAGTAAGTTCCTGCGGACCGGCATGTCTGACGGCTGAGGAATTACAATTTCCTGCAGGGGACAGCTGAGCTCATATCTAATAACCAGGATATTTGAAGAACGGGAGATATTCCCAGTAATTTTCAAGCCCGGGCCAGAATTATCAGGGGCAAACGGTCTGAGCGCAAAACTGTGACCGGTCATCTCAGGTCCCTGATAATGGCATCGATCACTTTTTCGCAGGACTCAATGCTTTCGGTCAATTTAAACTGTACGAGCGCCCTTGAAAGATTGTGTGAGCGGTGACTTGCCTTGAAATAGACATTGCCCTCCAAATAATCCGTAAAAAACCTTAGCCCCAGCTCAAAGGCGAGAAGACGGACCGCGTCATAAATGTAGTTATAATCATTGTCATTCAGGAACTCCTTTGCCGATACAAGATAGCCCTTAAGGACCGCCCTGCAAATGTCCGTATCAAAGCGGACTTTCTCCCACAATTCAGTCTCTTCCCCCAGGGGATTGCAGCCAGAACGGAGACAGTCGCCTATATCATAATGGACCAGGCCCGGCTTTACGGTATCCAGGTCAACAATGCCGACTGCATGTCCATCATAAATGTCCATCATGAAATTATTGACCTTGGGATCTCCATGAATGGGGCGGATTCGCAGTTCACCACAGGCTTTGGCATTTTCAAGGACATGCGCCCGGGAACTCCGCTCCTCTATAAACCTCAGACAATAATCCGTTTCAGGAGTTTTTTCCGGACCTTGTTTAGCCAATACCTCATTATAGTGCTGCACGTATTGAGGCGTAATGTGAAATCCTTTCAGTGTATCAGCCAGATTCTCAGGAGACAGGTCACTGATCAGATTGTGAAACATGCCGAGTGCATGTCCGACTTCCCCTGCATGCCCGATATCCCTGATTTCATCAAAGGACTCTGAGGAATCAATAAAACTGATCGCACGCCAGAACGACCCATCAGAGTCAATCCAGTGGTCTTCTCCCTTTTGTGTCAACAAAACAGAGGGTACCTGCCATCGCCTGCCTGCAGCAGGAGAAGCGCTTTTCTGACGCCGGAATATATGACCGGTCACAGCACGCATATTCTGCATGACAAGTTCGGGCTCCTTAAACACCTTCGTATTAAGACGCTGCAATATGATGTAGGGGCAGGCTTCAAACCTGCCCTCGCCGTATTTCAGGGTTACCAGGAATGTGTCATTAATATTGCCGTTGCCGTATTCCCGAATATCTGTTATTTCACCTGACGGCTTAAATTGTTCCGCAACATGAAAAAGACTGTCCACGTTTCTTTACACCTCTCTGTAAGGGAGAATTAAACCAATTAATTACTCTCCTGACATCTCAATACTGTTAGCTAAGTAGAAACACAATTACTATATTAAAATATAAGAACTGTTTCAACTGCTCCCGCCTGCACGATTGACCAGGAAGGTGATAATTTTTTCGGGCTGAAAAAAAAGAACAAAACATACATAATATTAAACTAATGTTATAATTTCATGAAGCAGTACAGAAAAACATCCATGAGAAATTATAAAGACATCACATATCGCGACAACAAGGCGCGCCTGAACCTCTTAACAGAGTTCAGGGATTTAGTACACAAGTATTTTGACAACAGCAGTCTCAACATGATAACCGGGGAACACGTTGAAAAACCGGATGCACGGGACGCACGGGAGGCCATTAACCTGCATCTGAAAAAAGTCTACAAAATAATCAGGCTCGCCGATATAAACCCTTCTGCCTTATATACTCCCCATCTTGCATCCGGAGACCAGGGTTCAAATATGGATTTAATACTCAACATCTTCAATCTCGGCCGTAATGATATCCCGCCGGATGCGGCAATTGACTATATAGAAAGGGCCATAGATGTATATAAATCAAATAGAGCACCTTCATTTATCAGAACAATAAACCCTCTTTTCTGGATAAGCCTTTTACTGACTAAATCTAAATAATGAGGATAATGAATGTTTGACCCCGCACACACTCATTGCTTTTCTTTTGCTTTCTGCAGAACATCTTCATCAGTCAAATCATTACCTACCCACAGAACTACTTTTTGAGCGCCTGTAATAATAGCAAGGTCTTTTAACACTCTTTCTTCGACTTGAGATAAGCCGCCATCAATTTTCTCTATCGGATGCATTAAGATGAGCGGCGCAAAAAACTTCTTCCCCATTACTATTTTTATGCCTTTTGTTAAAAGCGTATGCGCAACCGTAAAATTGCCTACAAGCAGTCTTTCTGTGGAAAACGAGGATGTAGCAGAAAGTTCAATTTCTTTTCGATCATTTATATTTCGAACATTAATTCTGTTCTCATAAATCTTAACGTAGATTGTATTGCCGGGTAGCATGCTGAATCTCTCCATTTAATAAAGAATATGACATTATGAAACAGAAAGATATAAATGACAAGAGATATCTCAAATCAGTTCCAGCTGTTTCAACGTCATATTCAAAAAAAACTCTTCTGCATGTATAATTCAAAATACCCTTTAATAATTAAAATCTACGTTCAACAAAAGGACCTCAAATGACTGAAGTAAAGAAATTGAAGGTAATGTTTCTATGTACCGGCAATTCCTGCCGCAGCCAGATGGCAGAGGGTTTTGCCAGAGCGTTGGGAAAAGGTTTGATCGAAGCTCATAGTGCAGGACTCATGAAGTGTTATGTTCATCCAAAGGCCATTGCGGTTATGAGGGAAGTTGATATTGATATCTCGGGGCATCAATCAAAGTACATAGATGAGACTCTATTAAAACAGATGGATATCATCGTAACCCTGTGCAGTCATGCAAATTCATCATGTCCTGTAACGCCGCCCGGGATAAAAAAAATCCATACACCTGTGAACGACCCGGTAGGGGCATCAGGGACTGAAGAAGAGATAATGGAAGCATTCAGAAAAGCACGGGATGAGATCAAGGCAAAGGTTGAGACTCTGATTGATTTGTTAAAAAGAAACAGCATATAGATTTTCAGAGACCCGACGGATCTTTATGGAAAAGTAGTTGAAAAATTGCATTTCACCAAAGATCTACGGATGGTGTCAGCTGCATATCTCTTTGACCCGCCCTACATCTCCACTAGCCAATCTTACTTTTATCCCATGAGAATGTGAAGGAGACTTTGTTAAGATATCTTTGACAACTCCTTCAGTTATCTTGCCGCTTTTCTGGTCCTGTTTTAATACTATCCTGACTTTAAGGCCCTGCTTTATATTTAATCTTTTATTTCCATCCATAATAATCTCATATACTCCTAACTGTTATTATCCTTAGCCTGTTGAACATACAGGAATTAATATTATCATATTATTCTCGTGATTTTCACGGGTTATGCTTTCTATTATATCTCTGATACCATTGTCAACTTGTAAAAGAAAATGAGGACAGATCTTGACCTGTAACAGATTTCCCCATAGGACTGCGGCTGATTTTCCCATAGGACTATGTCCGATTTTTCATAGAACGCCGTTATATTATCAGTAGTCATTCGGGAAGCATAAAATGGAAATCAGGGAATATTGATTAAGGCCTGCATTCCTGGCAAATCAGGTTACCAGTTGATTCTGTAAAGCGTAATGGATTAATTGTGAATTGTTTTCCATTTCCATTTTCCTCAGAATATGAATTCGATGAGTGCTGACAGTTTTCATGCTTAATGATAGCTGCACGGCAATGTCTTTTACCGTCATGCCTGAAGCAATCAGGCACATTATTTCAAACTCCCGGTCAGAAAGAGTCTCATGAAGCAGTTTTTCAGAATTCGTTCCTAAATGGCTGACTAATCTCTCAGCCATAGTTGAACTGACATATTTTTTACCTGCTGCCATTTTGCGTACAGCTGTAATCAATTCATCGGTTGAGCTTTCTTTAGTTATATATCCGAAGGCGCCTGCCCTCAATACCCTTTCTGCATACTCTTTTTCGGAATGCATACTTACAACAAGGACGTGAATATCAGGTCTGTCACTTTTTAGTTGTTTTAAAGTATCCAGCCCATCTCTTCCCGGCATTGAAATATCCAGCAAAACCACATCGTAATTTTTTTCAGCTGCTTTTTTGATTACTTCCCGTCCATTGACTGCTTCATCAAATATGGCCCCTCCAAACGTTTCATTCAGAACACGTTTAAGTCCTTCACGAAATAATGTATGATCATCTGCAATGAGAAATTTCATCATCTCCTGTCCCGCCTCTTTTTCACTCTTTACAAACTTTTCCTTTTAGTCTGCTTTTTTCTCCTTGACCTGACAAGGGGGATTTCTGTTGTTACAGTGGTCCCCTTATTTTTGATGCCGATTATCTCAACTTTACCGCGCAACAAGTTGACCCGTTCCTGTATGCCGATAAGCCCCAGGGATTCAGGGTCCGATATCTGCTCTTCTGTAATTCCCCTGCCATTATCTCTAATTTCCATTAATAATTTACCGGCATTTATTTTAAAGTTCACTTTGACCTCTTTTGCTTTTGCATGGCGAAAAACATTGGTCAGAGCTTCCTGAAAGATCCGGAAAATCGTTATTGAACGTTTTTGATCTAAACTGCTAATCTCTGAATTCCGAGTAATCTTACAGGCAATTCCCGTCCGGTCCTGGAATCTTGCCGCCTGCCATTTTACTGCTGCCAGAAGCCCGAGATCATCCAGCAGTCCGGGCCTCAAATCCGAAGAAATCCTCTTCACCGTATCGACTGTCATATCTACGGTTTTTGACATCGATTTTCTTAACTCATGTGCTGATTTCTGATCTCCCCGCAATTTTTTTTCCAATAAGAATAGATCCATTTTCAAAGATGTCAATGATTGGGCCAGCTCATCATGAATTTCGCGTGCAATTTCTGCCCTTTCTTCTTCTCTAACGGACAGCAGATAAGAAGTAAGATTGCGTAATTTTTTGCGCGAATCTCTAAGTTCTCTCTCAGATTGTTTGCGTTTGGTAATGTCACTGGCAATATGAATTATTCCCGTCACCCTGTTTTTACTGTCAAATCGGGGGATAGACTTTATTTCAACAAACATATTTAAATGGGGTTCAACTAATTCAAAAACAGCGGGGATGCCAGTTTTAATGCACTGGCTGCTTGGACACCCCTCTGGTGGACAGCCTGTTCCGTGGTAATACTTGAAGCATTTAACGGCTTTAGTAGTCTCAAGGTCAGGCAGGCTGAGTATTTTTCTTGCCGCGTTGTTGGCATGTATTATATTAAAGTCCTTATCATGAATAGTGATCATATCGGAGATAGTATTAAAAATCCCCTCCCAATCCTGCGGGGATTGAGAAACATACGGATCCATTTCCTCATGTTTGCGTATGTTATATATGAGAGTCTTCATAATTCCTCTTCCCTCTCGTATAACAAACAGCTAGACCAAAATTAAAAAGGCCGAGCTGCCCAAGTTTTACTCTTCGGCAGTTCAGCCATCTTCTTTCCGAAAGCCCGAAGACAAGCCTCTTTCTGCACCCCTCCCATGCAGGGTTTAGTTTGTCGGTAAATAAGTTATTTCATTTATTACCCGAATTAGATCTTTAAATTATTAGAATATTTCTTCCTTACTTCTCTTATAATATTAATAATTCAGCTTGTCAAGAGCCTTATAGACCCTATAAATATTTTTAATTTGAATTCCTCATATCAATTCGTGGTACATTTCCAGCGTCTGTTGTATCCTTCGTAAATAGCGCGCCTTCATGGACCTGCCGGCAACCTCCTCATGTCTGAAGGGATTCCATTTGCCGGGCACAAGAACCTGGGATTCTATAAAGCGGTCTATAATATCCTGAAGCTCCTGCCTTTTCATCCGGTCTTTGAGCTGAATGGTCTCATGAATAATCCAGCTGAGACCATCACCCGTACTGCGATAAATATAGTTGACAACAGAGGAGCGCTCAGCCACACTGCGAAGAGTTCTGCCTTCTTCAGCACCTGCAGCCCGGATCAGCCGACGGTATAACTCCTGAAATCTGACGGCCTTCTGCCGGCGGATATCTGTAAGCTGCAAATCACCCGTGTCAGTATAGGAAGCAGCCATGATCTCACAGAACTTTTCTGCCGGCATGATCTGCTGCTCTCCATTCCTGCGGCTTTCCAGGAAAAAGTGCGGAAGCTCCCTGAGAATATGACGCACCAGAAAAACAGGGGGATGATCAATACCGTCAGAGACCTGTTTCATACCGTTCACTGTTTTCACATCCTCGAAATAGTTAAGGGCATTATGGAATTCCTTAACCATATCTGCGTGACTCTCCAGAAGCGTATCCGTTTGCCTGGGCGTAAACCCGGTCCTCCAGAGGACCCTGTTCAGGCGTTCCCTTGTGAAGCACCGGTCAAAGAGGGAGACACACTGATCATTACTGAACTCTGAAAGCAGCCGGTTTCTCTTTGAAACAATCCAACCCACTGCCTGGGCAAAAGTCTGTACTGTCCTCCTGGCCCAGAATCTCTGCTCGGTCAGGCTGGTTGAAAAACGGTCAACATCATCGTACCGGTATTTATTATGCTTGGCGGCAAACTGCCGTATGGAACCATAGTCAAGAAGCGCACCGCTGGCAAGCATATTGTCTCCGTCCCAGGCCAGCCAGTTAAAAATATATTCCTCTTCAAGTACAGCAGCCAGTTTTGCATAGGTCCGTGCAATATACTCCAGGGCTGCCTGATACCGTTCTTTCCCCTTGCCGGGCAGTTTTAAAAAACCGTTCTCTTCCTGGCGTTCAAGAAAATAATCCAGCGACATCTTAAGTTCTCTCCGGCATCCCGATTTCAGGTAGCGGAAGATATGGGCCGGCCTGATAAGATTTGGAGACGTACGCACACCGATAGCAGTGTTATCTTTGAAATCAATGACCGTCAGGCACCGTTCCGTGGGAATACCCGACCGGTAAAATATCTCTGACATTACAGCAGCAGCAAACATTTCATTCACATTGGCCAGACCGGAGGCATACCCGTACCTTGACTCACCGGTCTTGAGGGGATGCCCCGCTTCCTGTGCCCCTGGGCTCAATATAGTGGCCCCTGTACCACAGCTGGACACATCAAAAGTTATTCCCCTGGAATGTATGCACCCGTTCCAGATACTCCGTCCGTCCCCTGAGGTTTTCCCCTGTTTATTCTTATGCTGCGACTGTAAATAGCGGGTGGCCATGCAGGGCCGGTCCTTTATTGTGTTTCTTGGAAATCTGGTCTTATTGAGCTGGTCGTATTCATTGATGATCCGCAGGGAGAAGGTCTGCAGAATCACTTCTTCCAGTTCAGGGGTCATTACAGCAGGGTGGCTTCTCGAGATAAGGCCCATCTCACAGGCAAGCGGATAATTAAAGAAAAGGACCCTGCCACCCTTACGGTAGCGTACAGGATAATTTACATACCCTTCAGGACTTACATCCCTCCAGGGGTGATCACCGTTAATCTTCAGAAAATTTTTATATATTTTCTACCTCTTAACCCTGATAAGTATTATCAAAATATTCGGATTAATCCTATACCCGCATATTTTCATTATTATAAATAAAATGAATATATATTTTTCTTTTTTATTATCACTCCTTCTTGTTTATCAGGTAAATCAAATAAGTAAAAAAATATAGACTCCAGTAATGCCAAAGGGGCCCGAATTACCAGGCCCCAAAAATCAATACCATTTCTCATACATCTTTGACAGACTAATTACAAATAACTTCCCACTCCTACTTCTTCTTCAGATACCCGTCAATAGCTGTTTTAAAGTCACTCAGGTTCCGGTTTCTCATCCTTTTCCCATTCATGAATAATGTCGGGGTACCGGAAACACCCACCTTTCTGCCGAGGTTTATATCCTGCTCAATCTGCTTGTCATATTTAGCACTCTTGAAATCTGCCGTAAACTTTGTCATATCCAGTTTCAGTTTTTCAGCAAATTCAGAAAACATCTCCTCAGTCAGCTTATTGTATTTCTCAAATACAAGGTCGTGCATCTCCCAGTACTTACCCTGTT
>JBDLIC010000079.1:0-16345 GCA_039715075.1 Nitrospirota bacterium | reverse complement strand
AACGATCGCGAAAAACTACCCTTGAAATCCTTGAGTTTGCCTCTATAGACACAACGGGTAATATGTTATGATTATGGCTTAACTTAACACCTATGCCCTACATCCCCCTTTTAAAAAGGGGGAGAGCATAAGTCCCCCTCTTTAGTAAAGTCGAATCGACCCTCGTGAGACCCGACTCGGGAGGGGTTAGGGGAGATTTTTCTATTATTAAAAATTCAATCCTAAAGCTTTTTCAAAGCCTGCATCTTTTTTTTCTGTCTTTTAGAGAGTTTTCTTGGATTTCCCTTTAGGGGTTCAGGGGGGGATTCAAATTGATCTTCATAATATTTGATCATTTCGTCTTCGTATGAACTGTCATCATATGCATAGTCTTCATGATTGATTTGCAGAGCTGAGTACAGTTTTTCTTCAAATTCCTCTGATGTAACAGCTGCGAAATCTTTTTTGGCAGCAAAGTCGGAGACCTCCCTGTCAGAGCTTATCACTATCCATGGCTTCAAAGATGCTGACAATATATTTTTAATAACATTGTCTGCAGTTTCGCCCAGCCTGGAATAAATCACTGTTACGTGCCTGAATTTTACTCTGGTCTGGTCTTTCTGTCCGCTCTTCCATCCATCAAAGACCAGAGTGATGTTATGCTTTTTTGATATTGAATATTTCTGGAGCTTGTTAATGATATCACTGCGGGCGTTTTCGAGACTGCCATGGGCGATACCTATGAGGTTGTAGCCGTCGATAAGAATGTCAGCCATAATGATAAAAAGGGTTCGAGGGGTCCAGGGGCCAAGGGTCCAAGTGATAAAAAAATACTTTTCACTTGGACCCTCGAATCCTTGAATCCTCGAACCCTGTCTTTTAAACTGTTGCTTCCTTTGCTTCTTTAAGCCAGACGAGTTTGGAGTTTTTGAGAACACTGGCATTTAATGAGTCTGTCAGCTCGCTTGCATTGACATCAAGGCCCTTTTTCTTCTCGAATGGGCTGAAAGATGGTTTGCTGATTTCCTTAGCGCCCTTTATTTTGGCAGCTAAATCCCTTATCGGTGATCCCATGGCCTTTGAGAGTTCAATAATAATGTCCTTATGCTGCTTTGAGTCACCGGCAGGCTCGATTATCCGGTTAACGGTTTTATTCTTACCAAGATAATTAGTTATTGTACCCTTGGACTCAAGGTATGAGGCAGCCGGCAGTACTACATCAGCTTCCTTCGCAAAATCAGTTAAGTAGGATGTCTGGGCCACAAGGAAATTTGCCCTGGGTCTCTTTTCAACCGGGACTTCACCGATTGCATACAGTATATACATAGTTCCGGAAACCATTTCCTGGTATGTCTTTCCCTCTGTAGTCAGACCGAGTGTGACAACACCTCTCGCGTTGGCTTCAAAAGGTACTGCTGCAACTTTTGTTTTCAGGAGAAGTGAAATGTTCTGTGCTGCATTGAAAAGGGAAGGGGAACAGAATATAACAGGTGATTGTGCCCCTTTCAGCAGTTCAGCAGCTTTTGCAATTTCCTCTGACACAGTTGAGCCGGACACAGCTGAAGAAAGATCTTTATCCGCTTTGCAGCCGGCGTCAATTAATGCCTTTGATAACCCGGCAAGAGATGATGCTTCATCAGCCTGGATGTTTACCGTTGCAGCTGCACCTGCTGCGGACTCCTGCGGGTTGATAACAATAAGCTTTGCGCCTCTGGACGCTCTTTTTCTTACAGCCGCATCAAGGGCCGGGAGGACCCTGTCCTTCTGGGATGTGTTAAGGCCTACAAGGACTATTGCATCTGCATTATCAATATCAACAGTATCTGAATGTTTCAATGAATCTGCATCTGAATAAAGGCTTACGGTTGTATCTACGTTTTTTGTTTTCATTACATCGGATGCGAATTTTGAGAGGACAAAGGCGTCCTGATTTAATATGTTCCCTGTGCTTATGATCCCGGT
The DNA here is from genome assembly GCA_039715075.1 of Nitrospirota bacterium. Taxonomy (GTDB): domain Bacteria; phylum Nitrospirota; class Thermodesulfovibrionia; order UBA6902; family UBA6902; genus JBDLIC01. The sequence goes on along the minus strand of JBDLIC010000079.1, from coordinate 14,404 downwards.
GTTGTCTTTTGCAGCTTTAATTTTATCGGCAACAATTTCCAATGCTTCCTTCCAGGTAGTTTCCTGAAGCTTGCCGTCTACACGCTTCAAAGGTGTAGTAATACGAGCATCTGACATGGCAGACTCAAATCCGAACCTTCCGGTAGCACAAATATACTTTTCTGCCGAGCCGTCATCAGCTCCGGCATTTATTTTTACAACTGAACCGTCTAGTTCACTTACTGTTATATCGCAGCCGTTTCCGCATGAAAGGCAGACGGAATTATGCGTGGTATATTCCCATTCCCGTCCTTTTCTCCACCTGTCAGCTTCAAGCAGGGCATTTACGGGGCATACATCAACGCAGCTTCCACAGAAGGTGCATTCAGATTCCTGCAGCGGTTTGTCCATGGCAGTGCCGATTTTCGAACCGACGCCTCTGCCCATGAATTCCAGGACATTAGTTCCCTGCTCTTTGCAGACCCTTACGCATCTTCCGCAGAGGACGCAATAGTCCGGGTCTCTCTTTATAAAAGGGTTAGCTTCATCTACAGGATAGCCGAACTTCTTCCTGTTGAAATTTGATTCCTTTATTTCAAAGTCATATGCATATTTCTGGAGATTGCATACACCTGCTTTCGTACAGGTCATGCAGTCAAGAGGGTGCATGGAGAGGATCAGGTCGATTACGAATTTCCTTACCTCTTCAACCTGTTCGGTCTTTGTATTAACTGCCATTCCCTCTTTGACTTTAGTAGTACATCCTATCATGGGTGCTTTCATGCCTTCGATCTCCACCAGGCACATTCTGCATGCTCCGATTCCTCTCATACCTTTCAGATAACAAAGGTTGGGAATATGAACCCCTACGGATTCAGCGGCATCAATAAGATTGGTGCCTTCAGGGACCTGAGTCTCTTTCCCATCTATTGTCACGTTAACTTTCTTGGACATTTGAAACCCCCTTCAAAATAATAATTGAATTATTAAATATTTTTAAATCTATAATCTGCAACGTAAGGGTATATTGCAATACACCCCTACAAATCTGATTTAAACTTTAACCGGTTCTCCGCTCTTTACGTCAAGCAGAACAATGGCTTTTTCAGGGCATACTTTTATGCAATCGCCGCACTTTGTGCATTTTAGCTGACGAATTTCAAAAGGCTGATATCCACTGATAAACTGTTTCTTCTCTTCGCCGTGAATAGCGCCCAATTTGCAGGCACGAAGGCAATCCCCGCACATTGTGCATTTATCGGAAACGATCCTGTATTCAATGAATTCAGGACAAACCTTTTCAGGGCATATGCCCTCGATGTGCTTGTCGAAATCACCCGTGTCGATCCATTCCAGAAGGAATTTCGCGGTATCCTTCCCCTTTTTACAGAGTGAACTGATTAGTACTTCATCAGCGATTCGCTTAAGGTTTTTGAGTTCTTCATTTGAACTGTTACCCGCGATAATGTTGTTAAGGATGATTTTTGCTTCGTAACATCCCATAGAACAGGGGAAGCATCTGCCGCACATGGGACCTTTGAGAAAGACGGTTATAAGATACAATGACTTTTCAACGGGACACTGCATTTCTTCAGCGTCTTTCTTTATATCCTCCAATTTTATGACCTTCTTTTTTATATCCATATTTAACCTCTAATAAATAGACTCTGCCATATAAATAACCTCAGGCAGGACATGTGATACAAGATCTCTGTAAGTTACAATGCCGATAATCTTGTCGTTTTCAACTACAGGCATATGACGAATTTTTTCCTTTGCAACTACCTGTATTACTGAGCTTATTTCAGCTGTGGGTTCAAAAGTAGTGATGTTCGTTGACATCAGGTTTTTGAGCGGCGCTTTGTCTAAAGGAACGTTTTTGTTGGCGCATTTAACTACATCTCTTTCAGTGAAAATACCTACGAGCTTATCGTTATCATCTACAATAAGCACATCGCTTATTCCTTTTTCAGCCATGAGTTTCACGGCGTCGATCGCAGGCTGGTCCTGAGTGATGGTAATTACATATTTAGGTTTATTCTTCAAAAGGTCTTTAAGGATCATTTTTGCCCTCCTGTCTATTATTTCTATTTTATCTACAGGTACTTTAAATTCTTCTTCAAGGGTGACATGTCTGGGTTTCTTGATCAGAACAGCATCAATAGGACATGCTGTATAGCAGGCCTTGCACTGTGTGCATGCTGAACGGTCGATCATATACCTGTTCCTTGTTTCAGTGACCGCATTAAATGCACATGCTTCCTTGCACAATCCGCATCTGAAGCATGCATTCTGATCTATAACAAAGGCACCCATGTCGCTGCATACGTTTGCCCTGCAGTATTTTTCGTAAACATGTTCTTCATATTCTTCCCTGAAATACTTGATTGTACTTAGCACGGGATTTGGAGCACTCTGGCCGAGACCGCAGAGGGAGCCCCTCTGAATATACTGGCCGAGTTCAACAAGCTTCCTGATATCGCCCTGTTCACCCTGTCCGGAAGTAATTCTCTCAAGTATCTGGAGCATCTGAGATGTTCCTATTCTGCAAGGAGGACATTTGCCGCATGATTCCGACTGGGTAAATGAGAGGAAAAATTTTGCAAGATCAACCATACATGTATCATCATCCACGACAACCATTCCGCCGGAACCCATCATTGATCCGACCGAGGCAAGTGAGTCAAAATCTATTGGCAGGTCAAGGTGCTTTGCAGGCAGGCAGCCGCCAGAAGGACCACCGGTCTGAACGGCCTTGAATTTCTTGTCATTGAGGACTCCGCCTCCGATATCAAAGATTATTTCTCTTAAGGTCATCCCCATTGGAACTTCAACCAGTCCCGTGTTCTTGACCTTTCCGGTAAGGGCAAATACTTTTGTGCCGGGTGAAGTCTTGGTCCCGATGGAAGTAAAATAATCAGCGCCCTGTTCAACAATTACAGGAACACAGGCGTATGTCTCAATATTATTCAGGTTACTGGGAAATCCCCATGGTCCGCCGCCGGGCTGAGAAAGCCTTGGAGGTCTCGGCCGTGGAAAACCTCTTTCACCTTCAATAGATGCAACCAGGGCCGTTGATTCTCCGCATACAAAAGCTCCGGCGCCTTCCCTGATATCTACAGTGAAGCTGAAATCAGTTCCTAGGATATTTTCTCCCAGGAGCCCGAGTTCTACTGCCTGGTCTATTGCGATTTTCAGATTTTTTACAGCAAGAGGATATTCATGTCTAACGTAGATGAACCCATACTGAGCGCCTATGGCATATGCACAAAGGGCCATTCCTTCCAGAAGGCTGTGCGGGTCGCCTTCCATGATTGACCTGTCCATAAAAGCGCCGGGGTCTCCTTCGTCGCCGTTTGCTATTACAAACTTTATATCTCCTGGAGCTGATTTTGTATGTGCCCATTTTCTACCGGCAGGGAATCCGGCGCCGCCTCTTCCCCTGAGGTTTGCCCTGTCCACTTCATCAAGGACACGATCAGGTGTCATTAATGCCATTGCTTTTTCAAGGGCGGCATATCCGCCGACTGCAAGATAATGATTAATGTTGCAGGGATCAATAACACCATTGTTCCTGAGGGCGATTCTTACCTGTTTCTTATAAAAAGGGATATCTGTCATTCCAGGTACAGGATCGCTGAGGATATCATCACGATAAAGTCCCTGCCTGTAAGGCATATTGCCTAACATTGAGTAGTTCATGATTGATGAAACCTGTTCAGGTTTGGTCCTCTGGTAAAAAATATCCATGGGCTCCACTTTCAGAACAGGCCCTTTCTGACATATTCCCTGGCAGCCCGTTTTTACGATTTCAACTTCAACGTCGCTGCCTGCTGCCTCTTTCCTGAATGAATCGATGACCTTGTGGGCCCCGGTGGCAGTACATGCAGTACCGCAGCACACTCGTGCTCTCAGGGTATCAGGCTGGAAATTATCTTTTCTCAGCTTTTCCCTGAGTTCATTAAGCTCTTTAACATTGGTTAATTTTGCCATTTTTTCACCTTGAATTTATATCGTTTGTACTATTATTCTTTTATTGATTCAATGATTTCATCCAGTTTTTTCATGTCTATTTCACCTGCAATTTCTTCATTGACAGTAGCCACCGGTGCGAGTCCGCAGCAGCCAATGCAGCCGACTGTCTCCAGTGTCATTGCAAGATCTTCTGTAGTCTCTCCTTCATCAATATCAAACTCATCCTTGATTTTATTCAGTACCTTGTCAGCCCCTCTTACATGACATGCAGTGCCGGTGCATATCCTGACAATTTTTTTGCCGCGGGGAGTGAAATAGAACTGCTTGTAGAAAGTTGCAGTACTGTAAACAAAAGACATCGGGATATCAAGCTCTTTAGCCAGTTTTTTTAATGTCTCTTCAGGGAGATAGTTTTCTTCATGCTGGATCTTCTGGAAGGCATGAATAAGCACTCCTCTTCTTTTCTGTTCTTCTGTCAGATGGTCACTAGCGTGTCCTATGATCTCATTAACCTTCAGGGTCATGTGAACCTCCTACTCCTGCATGTGGTGAAGCAATTTTTTCAATCTCTCTTCTGGCAGCCATATCCATAAGGACTCTATCTGCGCCGAACTTTCCGGGTTCGTATTTTCTCAGCTTGAGCCTTTCTCTTGCACCATCAATATAGTTAAGTGCCATCTCAAGTATTTTCTCAGGGTCCGGCTCAAAATGAAGGGCCCCCATATATCTTTCCATCCATACTTCTGTCATTATCCTTGTAACTTCCTTGCTTGCGCCTACAGGTGATTCACCGCCGAAGATTACGGGAACGCCTGATGCTGCAAAGTAGACACCGATTGCTATGGCTTTTTCAGACATCCATTCAGGGGCGATACCGACTGCAGGCATACCGGCGATCTCATCAGAAAGGCCTCCTTCAGCAGCCATGTTTGTTGCAATCGTGAGTATCCTTGAATTGTCAACACATGCTCCAAGGTGGAGAATAGGGGGAATACCTATTGCTTCGCATACTTCCCTTAGCCCAGGACCTGCATTTTCAAGCGCCATCTCGGGAGTAAGGTAACCCGCAGTTGCGCATGCGGCTGACCCGCAGCCTGTCGAAACTATCAGTACATCATTTTTGATCAGTTCATTTACGAGATATTTGTGTATCCCTGTTGCAGGCACCCTGGGATTGTCACATCCTGCAAGACCCACAACACCGCGGACCCTTCCGGCCATAATAGCGTCATTTAAAGGCCTGTATGAACCGCGCCATTTTCCGCCCTGCATGTATTCGATATATTCATCGGAGAAACCGCCGATCAGCGTAGACTTCTTTGTTATATGGCTTCCCTCTTTTGTCCTGTTTGGAAAGTTATCACAGGCGAGCTTCAGGATTTCTTCAGCGGTTTTATTTGGATGATGTTCGTCATGTTCAATGTGAATAGCGTCATACATCTTTGCCTTAGGGCTGGTAGTAATAATCTTGGTATGAAATTTCTTTGCTACTTGAGTGATGGCAGGCATAATGCACTGAACATCTACGGACATTGCATCAATCAGTCCGGTCATGATTCCGAGTTCCTGATTGGTGAAACCTCCGGCTGTAGGGATACCGTGCCTCATAAGAACTTCATTTGCAGTACAGCACATGCCGCCGATGTTAATGCCTTTGGCCCCTTTTGATTGGGCATATTTGATCATTTCAGGTCTGGAACCGACTTCAACAATTGCCTCTGCAAGGGTTGGTTCATGGCCATGTACTATCATGTTGACTTCGTCTTCCTTGAATATACCGAAGCTTGCTTCAGCCTTGACCGGCTGCGGAGTCCCGAAGAGAATGTCGGAAATATCCGTTGAAATCATGCAGCCGCCCCAGCCGTCTGCCAGTGCGGTCCTTAAACCCTGGGTCAGAAGATGGTCTGCTTCATGGTCAACACCTACAGCAGTACGGTGCATTGTTTCAACAACTTCCCTGTCAATGCCGCGCGGAGTAATGCCGTATTTTTTCCATCTCTCCTGTGTTTTCTGAGGGGCTCTCTTGCAGTAATTCAGCTCACCGTTCTGGCGGCCGAAGTCCTGAAGGAATGTATCGGCTACATCTTTGGCAACATCGTTGACAGGCCTTCCCTCGAATTCTATTTCAAGGATGCCTGCTACCTTGTAGAGTTTTTTAACGTCCTTGATCTGGAAGTCCTTAGTTTCACCTGTTGCCACTGCCAGGAGGGTATTGGCCATGTCTCTTGAATGGTCCGAGTGTGCCGCAGTACCGGCAGCAATCATTCTCAGCATATTCCTTGCAGCTACAGTGGGAAGAGTAGCACCGCAGACACCCTGTGCTTCCTCTTCAGCATTTTTACCGACGAGCCTGCATGGACCCATATGGCAGACCTTGCAGCATGCACCTGTCTCACCGATAGGGCAGGGCTTGAGCTTTTCCGCCCGGTCAAAACATGTTTCTATTTCATGGGATTTACCCCATTTAATGATTTCTTCTGCTGATACACTTGCGCTTTTAGTTACCTTTTTGTCGTTACTCATATATCCTCCTTAAAAAGCTGTCAGCTATCAGCTGTCAGCGGTCAGTTTTTAGCAGCTTATAGCTAATGGCTGATTGCTAATTGCTATTTAAAACATCGGGTCCATTTCAAGGGCCGGATGATTTACCTTTGCAAGATATTCCATTAATTGTTCTGAATCCTCTGCAACTGTTTCATCCGCGATTTTATCTAACAGGTCAGGGACGCCTTCTTCTTCAACTCTTGCCTGGAAGTCTTCTGCGAGTCTTTCCTTAAGGTTCTTGGTCATCCATACAATCCTCTTTAAACCGCCGTCAGCGAAGAGGAATTTTTTGCTTGTAATAAAGTTAACTCCTATTCCCATAAAACCTGGATTCTGTGTACCGCCGCCAACTGTTCCGGCAAGGGTCGAGAACTTCATTCCTGCTGGTGTCATGCCTGTATGGCCCCTCTGAACGACCATGATGCCATTAGCTTCCGGAATGATTGCAACAATGCACTCAAAACAGCCGCAGGATGTCATCGGGTTATCCATAATTGTATAAAGATTCAGTGACTCGACTGCACCTGCTGAGTTGGCCTGTAAATATTTATCAACGCCTTCCCATCTTCCTGCTTTTGCATCCAGTACCGCTTCTTTCTGAATCGGCTGGTTACCGCCGGTCGGATCTATTTCAAAAGCTGCTTTACAGTCAAGCCAGTTGTAAGCGCCGCAAAGACCTAAACGCTCCGGGCTTATTACACAGACATGCGACGGGGCAAATGACTGACATAAGAGACAGGAATAATATGTCTCAACCGACTCGTCGGTCAGACCTCCAAGCCTCTTGTCACGTTCTTTATAAGATGCCCTTGCCTGTTCCTGAATTTCCAGAACATCTTTTTCATCGACGTAGATAGTGACCTCAACTTTGTCCACGATGGACTTGAACCTGTTCTTGGTCATTGTTCCCTGGATTATTCCGAAATGTTCCAGGGTAATGCCATCTTTATGTGCCTGGTTGCTGATACGCATCCAGACTATATCACGCTGTCCCATATGCCAGAGGCCCTGGGCTTCATTGATATTGTGATGGAACTTTCTCTCTATGATGCCTTCAAAATCGCTCTGCATTTTTCTGCCCGCAACATCCATAACTATTGCCATAGGCATTTTGCCCCCTTCTTTGAACCTTTTCTCAACATCTGTTCCCACAATAGTAACTTTGCCGTCTTCAACTTCTTCGAGTTCTTTTGTCCTTACCCACTCAAATGCCGCGGTACGCTGGCCGCCGAATTCGATAAACATATCTTCTTTTCTGATCCTCTCACCCTCAAACGCAGGGCCGAAAGAAACCGGAATAGGGGGCTTTGCAACAGTAACCTTGAGACCTCTGACTTCAAAAGCCCGCTGTACGATTCTATCGTGGTCAAACTCTTTCTCAACATGTTCATAAGTACAAACGCCAGTAGGATGTATAACAGGTATGTCCGTATCAGCTATTGCAGGGTAACCCATCACAATAGCTCCGGCGCCTGTTGACCATATAATATCATTAAGCTCACCGAGGACCATTGCAAAAGCAAACACTCTGTCTTTTGTATATTTGAGATGGGCCTTGTAATCTCCGGGCTTGTTCCCGCCGAAGATCATTGATGCCCTGATGGACCAGCTTAGGGCATAAACAGTGTGTTCAGTATCAGGACCAAGAGGGACAATATAGGAGTCCCAACCGAGCTCAACCTTTTTTCTAAGGAGCTGCTGTGTCACATTTGTTACATTGCCGTTTTTATCTTTTGCCATGCCGGAAAGAAAAGTAAGGATGTTTTTTTCCTGTAGTTCTCTGACTATCTTTTCCGCAGTATCATCGTCAGGTGCAGCCCCGATTATCGCTGCAAAGCCGGGCATCCTGCCGTCAACAAGCTGAATTCCTAGGTTCCTCTGAATGGTGTCGGTGATGAAGCCGTTGTATACATAGCCTGTTTCAGGGTCCTTTGCGGGCTCTTCTCCGTTAAGGTATTTTAAAGCGAGAATTATTTCTTCACAAAAGAGGGTGGCCATCCCTGAATCAAGGGCCTCTCCGAGGTATGGTTTCCATAATTTTTCTTCGGGCATATCCTGGAGCATCTCCCTTGTCATTTCGAGTGCGACCTTCATATCGGCAAGCGTTTTTACCTGAAATGCTGTCATCGCGTATATCTGGGGCAGGAAAAAAGCAGTGTCCGGAAACTCAAAAACAAAGTCTTTCCCTTTTTCAGCTGTGGCCTTCTCAAGCATCTCCTCTGCTCTTTCAAATAGAGTATGTGAAGCCCTGATGGCAGCAGAGGCTATTATCTTTGACATTTCTACCTCCTAATAAAAATAATTTTTAGATTCAAATTTAAAGGATACGAATACAGAAATATGATTAGTGCAGCTTAAATACAAATCATAAATCTTGTATAGTATATCACTATTTTTTGCACTTCTGACAAACACCGAAAAACTCTATACTGTTGCCAAGCATATCAAATCCGCTGGTCAGTTCCTTCGAGATATTAATTTTAAAATCCTTGAAAATATCAACGATATTTTTGCATTTAATACAAATAAGGTGGTGGTGTCTCGAAACATCAGGGTCATACCTTTTCTTGCCCGCGTCTATTTTTAGTTCCTGGACACTGTTTTTACTCTTTAACGCCTCGAGCGTATTATAGACCGTTGCAAAAGACATGGTAGGGAACTGTTTTTGTACAGCCTTAAAGATGTCTTCAGCTGACGGATGCGATTTGTTCCCTTTCAGGTAGCTCAGAATCGCAAGCCGCTGGGGTGTTAATTTTATATTCAGATGTCTGTACTCTTCCATGTTTTTAGCTAAGAATGATTCTTATCAAGTAAAGACTAGCATGAAACCGTATGTCTTGTCAAACAATAGAAAAAAGGGACCTATGCCCGTCCTTTAAGGTACGTCGGAATAGCATTGGCCTCTCTGGGACCGACAGTTATCTTCCAGCCATCAAGCTTGTCCTCAAGCGCCCCGCTCAGTATTGCAACCTGGCCGGGAAGAATGAGTTCTTTGTTATTTATTTTATCGCCTATACCGCATTCCTGGATAAAGGCTGCAATCTTGGCTGCTGTAAATTTGCCTGCTGCCCAGGCAGTCAGAACTGATAATCCTTCAGAGTCCATGACAGCCAGTCTGCTCGGCACCTTGCTGTTTTCGACCTCACCGGATACGATGAAATAGGTGAGTGAGAAATTGGTTGTGATCATGAGCGGTGAATCAGCTGTAGGTTCGTTGATCTCATAGATCTTCTGCTCAACCTGCATCGGGACCTGCGGGTCTGTATAAAGGTTCTGCCTCTGTGTAAAGAGGGCAAGGTTCTTCCATTTTTCAACACTGCTTACCATCACAATTGAGGCATACTTTGATATTGCAACAGCAGCGATCGATGCCTCAAGGATCGAGTCGTCCCTTATAACATTATTTAGTACCGGATAACCAAGGGGCTTAAAGCTCTTCTTGAGAGCGGAACGCCTTATCTGGGTGTTTTGCTCTATGATATCTTTTGCCTTCTTTGCGCCTGAATCAAGTACAATGTCTTCAACACCGAATCCCTTGATTTTCTCTGTAAGGGCGCTCAATGCTTCAGGCCCGTCCGCAATTGCCACAAGGGGTACGCTGTTTGCCTTGGCAATAGCTGCTATAGCTTCTGCATTTTCATCGGAGGCACCGTAAATAAGGGGCTTTCTCGCTGCAACTGTCTTGACAGCTGCCTCAATATTACCTGCATCTTTACAGTTCAAAATAAGGGCTGCATCAGGTGCCTTTTCCGCTACGAGCTTTACAGCAGCTTCATATTTGGCACTGTCACCTGAAGCGCACTCAATGGAAATGGCCTCAACTCTGAGGTTCTGCCCTACGCGGTCGATCTCGGAGTTTGCAACTGCTTCCGCCATTGCGGTCAGCTCATCATTACTGAGATCGTCCTTTACATTGACTGCTATGGCACAGGGGTTGACGAATTTCTTTTCATGTCTGAACATGACAGTTTCTGCCCCCATTTTTGCGGCCTTGTCGCCTGTACCGAGAGCGAAAGATCTGATCGGGGGGGCTGACGCCTCACCTAGTGATGCTGTTGCTTCATCTGAAACATCGGGGCATGCTGACAGCTCTACGCCGCCCTGGGCGAGCTTCATTGCAAACGCAAGACATGTCGGGAAACCGCATTTCTTACAGTTGGTCTTTGGAAGAAGTTTGAATATTTGAATTCCGGTTAATGCCATTTTAGTCCTCCATATTTATCTGCTATTTAATTAATGTATCTTTGTTGCTTATCTTTCAATCCTCCGAAGAGGAGAAAATTCTATATTAAACCAGTTCGTCTATGGTCTTTTCTGCATTTTCAATCGCCTTTGGGTGTCTCATGATGAGCAGGTTTGTACCGGCCAGCATCATGGATGTTGCTGTTAACGTTTCCCAGGCAATGCCTCTCTCCTCAAGTGTTCCCCAGTCAGGAACATCTGTTTCAGCGGCTACTGTTTCCTTTACTTTCCAGACATACATACCAACGTCACCGAGGATCGGTGGCTGCATTGTCTGATCATTCTGCGCCAGGCCTGCAAGTCTTATCCTCTCCATGACAGAGTATGTATATTCAAGGCCATATCCGAGCGCGGAACACATCGGGTCGGTTATCAGTTTTGCTTTGTCAAAACCCATCTGGGTGATAAGGATATTCAGCTGTTTCGCCAGGTTTATGTCGAGCTCAGACATTGCGATCAGCTTGTGATTATGGGCAAGGGCGGCTGCTACAATTGTTTTGTAGTTGCCTTCCTGCGCCTTCCCGATAACGCAGTTATTGCCGGAGGCAGCTTCTGCTGCTGCAACCAGCACTGTTGCGTCTTTCTCAATATTATTGGAGCCGAGTATGATAAGCGGAACGTTTATTGCCGCAAGTACGTCCTTGATAGTTTTGGAAGCTTCCTCCGCAGAAGTATCGTTTCTGTCAGGATGGGTGCTGACAAGACGGAGGGCTATTGCCTTTGCGTTTAATTCATCCTGGCAGTATTTGGCCCATGTTACAGGGTCGCCGCTTACGTCTTTATAAACATCTTTAACTGTATCCGGCCAGTCATCAGGAGGGCAGTCCTGAATTTCATAGGCAATAACAGGCCTGTTCGGCTGTTCGCCTTCAAATGACAGAAAGGGAAGGCTGCTTTCACCGCCTATTGTCAGGGCTTTATCGTCTTTACCAAAATCAACTGCTGCTACTTTTCCATTAAATGATTCCTTTGGGACAACATATGACATATTAACCTCCGTATTGTAAACGTCACTATTTATTCTGTTTTAAGCTGACAGCTGAACGCTAAAAGCTGCAGTTGCTACATTTCCAGGTATGAATGCGCATACAGTGTATTATTCATAAATACATCTGTAGTCTTCATTACATCCATCATGTCCTTATCAAGCGGGTTTGCGATTGCAGCAGTAAGGCCCGCATACATTAATAATGTCAGGTAAGTCTTGTCAATAAGACTCCTCATCTCCTTTGGTACACCATTTGATATATTGCTGAGCCCGACGACTGTTTTCATCGGTGGATCATTCAGTTCCTGGAACATCTGTATGGCTTTCATTGAGTGCATTGCCTGGTCCTGGGTGGTGCATACCTGGAGAATCAGGGGATCAAGGTAGATGTCCTCCATCGGGACACCAAACTCTGCCGCTCTTGCCATGATTTCAGCTGCGATTCCGCATCTCTCTTCCGCATCTGCAGGGAGTCCGCCTTTGCCTACGGTCAGGGCGATGATCTCTGCTTTGTATTTGGCTGCCAGTTCGAGCATCCCGAATCTCTCAGGGTCATTTGAGGTAGAATTGATAAGTGCTCTTCCCCATTCATTATTATGGACCTTAAGTCCTGCTTCAAGCGCGGATCCGTTTGTGGTATCAAGGCAGAGAGGGGCTTTGACTACCTGCTGGATGCTCTCTACCATCCATTTCATAAGGTCTTCACCTTTTTCCTCAGCCGGTCCAATATTTACATCAATAAAATGGGCGCCTGCCTTCCACTGGACCTCTGCAAGCTCCTGAATGGGCTTGGGGTCACGGGCCTCCATCGCTGTTCTGACTTTTTTTGCAATAACACTGATTTTTTCACCTATGATTATCATTCCTTAATCTCCTTCTGATTTTTAACTCTTAAATTATAATAGTATGATTAATAACGAAAAGAGCTTAGAATTATAACATAGAAATGTTAAAAAGATATAGGATTATTAATTGATAAGATTTTTAAATATCTTGCTGGAACCGATAAGGTGAAATCGGGAAAAATAGAAATAATCAGGTCATTGTGAACTAAATGCTTTACATGTTTAATAATATTCCCTAACATAAATAATTGTACATAAGTGAGACAGAATTATTGTTGATAAGATTGTGAGACGATAAACTTTTAATAATACAGTATCTTTATAATAAGGAAAACGATAAAATGCCGAGCGAGAAAAGATCATTTAAAAGGTTTAACTTATTTATTGTTGTTGAATTCAGGCCATTGGGCGGAAGGGCTGAGCCTTTCTGGGGAATAACGAGAAATTTCTCGGACAAGGGGTTCAGTTTTGAATCGCAGAAATTCAGTATTGAAAATGGAGGACTACTGGAATGCATCTTCAAACAGCCAGATAATCAGATGACGGTTTCTATCCCGGGGAAGATAGCATGGAAGGAAGAGTCCGACAAATTCCAGTGCCTGACAGGAGTTAAACTTCAGGACCTGAATGAGGAGAGGAAGGCTAAGCTGCTGGCAATTATGTCTGCTACCGGTGAACTGCCATCTGAATTCTTCCCGGACGACGGAAAAACTGAAGTTGCAGCAGCAATCCCCGAGAACAACATGAGTAAGCAGGAAGAAATCGAACTATCTCCCGAAGAGCCAGTCAGTGAAATTGGAAGTGCTCGCCTGGAGGAACCAGTAGAGACGGCAAAAAAGAGCATCTCCGAAGAGAAGGAAGGTGAACCTGAAAGGAAGACCCCCTTTCTGATACCTGTAACAGCTTTTATAATAGGGGTTGCCCTCTTTGTAGTGATCAAGAAATATGATGAATTTTTCAGAGATCTGACCGGTTTCTCCAAGAAGCAGACGATTGTTGAAAGGGTTGAAGAACAGCAGCCGCAGTCTGTAGATGAAATTCCCCGGAATGACACTATCATGAGTAGTGAAGTTTCTATCCCTTTTGACGTGAAAGCTCCTGAAGAAAAAGAGAATGTTTTAACGCGACCGGAGACATATCTGCCGGACCGGACCGATGCAGATAGTGGTTACATCCCTGAAATAAACACAGGGCAGCCGATCCTTCCTGAAGAAGAATTGATAAACTCTGTTAAAGACCATGTGAAACAAGCTGAACCGGACCAGCTTGTGACTGTTCCTGAAAAGGAGAGTGCCCTGGTAAGTAAAGACTTGATCAATGATATGCTGGAAATACGAAAATTTGTTGAAATAAATCAGAAGCAGTCTGAAGAGGAAAAGATAGCCGAAGCTACTGTGAATAAAAAACCTGCAAATACAGTAGAGTTAGTGAGTGAAGCTGAAGTATTGGTTAAGGAAAAGGAAGGAAGCTCAGCTGTGACGGTGATGAGTGGTGAAGCTGATAAAGTGCAGACTGAAACGCCTGGGGACGAGGTTAAAAAAGAACCGGAAAATGTTGCAGAGCAGAGCGTTCTAGTGAAAGAACAGAAGGAAGAAGATATAGTACTTCTAATGGAAGATGATAAATTTGTTCCGGACTTGCCGGACGCAGAGACTAAAAGCATAACAGTTGAGACCCTGCCCGAAAGTAAAATTGAGCCAATGGAACGAGTGGAAGTCCCTGCAGAAGCACCTGCAGAGCCAGTTGATATAACCGGCATATTGAAAGAGAAGGTGGAAGGCAGCTCTATAGCATTTATATTAACGGATACTAAAAAAGAGGAGAAGGTAGT
>JBDLIC010000078.1:0-16422 GCA_039715075.1 Nitrospirota bacterium | reverse complement strand
TATAATTACCGTTAATGATTATCTCGCTAAAAGGGACGCCCAGTGGATGGCCCCCTTATATGATTTTCACGGATTGTCGGTCGGTATTGTCCAGCATGATACGTCTTTCCTTTACGACACATCGTTTCATTCAGAAGACAGCAGGATGAAATATCTGAGGCCTGTGGAGAGGAAGGAAGCATATAACGCTGATATTACCTACGGGACTAATAACGAGTTCGGCTTTGACTATTTAAGAGACAATATGAAGTACCACATAAATGACTATGTGCAGAGAGAGCTTAACTTTGCTATCGTTGACGAGGTTGACAGTATCCTTATAGATGAAGCAAGGACCCCTTTGATCATATCAGGCCCTTCCGAAGAATCAACTGACAAATATTACAAGATCGACAAGTTCATCCCGAAGTTGAAGAAAGAGGAAGACTTCACGATCGATGAAAAGGCAAAGAGCGCCATCCTTACTGAAGAGGGAAATGTTAAAGTTGAGAAACTGCTCGGGGTGGGAAACCTCTACGATCCCGCAAATGTTGAACTGGTCCACCATGTCAATCAGGGGTTGAGGGCGTACTCACTTTTCAAGAGAGATGTGGATTATATCGTCAAGGATAATGAAGTAATAATTGTTGATGAATTTACCGGCCGCCTTATGCCCGGCAGGCGCTGGTCGGACGGACTGCATCAGGCAATTGAGGCAAAGGAGGGCGTAAAGATAGAGAATGAAAACCAGACCCTTGCCACGATTACCTTCCAGAATTACTTCAGGATGTATAACAAACTGTCCGGCATGACCGGTACGGCTGACACTGAGGCAGCGGAGTTTGCAAAGATATACAACCTTGAAGTACTTGTAATCCCGACGAACAAACCTATGATCAGGGCTGATAATGCGGATGTTATTTACAAGACTGTCAAGGCAAAGTATAATGCCGCAATCGTTGAAATGGAAGACTGCCATAAAAGGGGACAGCCTGTACTCGTCGGCACAATATCGATTGAAGGATCTGAAACACTCAGCACCATGCTGAAAAAGAAAAAGATACCCCACTCGGTCCTGAATGCAAAGTACCATGAGCAGGAGGCCGAGATCATTGCACAGGCAGGCAGGAAAGGTGGTGTTACTATTGCCACCAATATGGCTGGAAGAGGGACCGACATTGTTCTGGGGGGGAATCCTGAAGGTATTGCAAGGGACATGCTCAGGGAGAAGGATGATTATACGGACGAAGATTTTCAAAAAGCCCTTGAGAAGGCGGATGGCATTTGTGCAAAGGAGAAAGAGGAGGTCCTGGAAGCTGGAGGGCTCCATATCCTGGGCACTGAGAGGCATGAGTCGAGAAGGATTGATAATCAGCTGAGGGGGCGTTCCGGACGTCAGGGGGACCCCGGTTCTTCGAGATTTTATCTCTCACTGGAAGATGACCTTATGAGGATATTCGGTTCAGACCGGGTTTCCGGTCTTATGGGAAAGCTCGGTATGGATGAAGACCAGCCCATTGAGCATAAGTGGGTATCAAAGGCCATAGAGTCTTCCCAGAAAAAAGTGGAAGGACATAATTTTGACATAAGAAAGCATCTTCTTGAATATGATGATGTCAATAATATGCAGAGATCAGAGATCTATTCGTTCAGGAGGGAGATACTTGCTTCTGATAACCTTAAGGACAGGCTGATGGAGATGGTCGAAAATGTTCTCGACTTTACCATGTCTATCCAGTGTCCTGAAGACAAGCACCCTGAAGAGTGGGACATGAAAGGCCTGAGAGAAGCACTCTATGGACAGTTCACAATTTATCCTGAAATTGAACTTGTGAACTTTGAAGAAATGCGCGGCAAGCTCCTGGAAGAAATAATCCGGGCTTATGAAAACAAAGAGCAGGAGATCGGCTCTGAGACATTCAGATATCTCGAAAAAATGGTCCTCCTGCAGGTCGTTGATACACAATGGAAAGACCACCTCCTGAGCATGGACCACCTTAAGGAAGGGGTTGGCCTGAGGGGGTACGGCCAGAGAGACCCTCTCGTTGAATACAAGCGGGAGGCATTTGATATTTTTGCAGACCTTAGTGACAGGGTTGAGGCAGAGGTAGTGGCCCGGCTTATGAAGATACAGGTGGCACGGGAAGATGCTATGGAGCGGCAGTTTGTTCCCAAACCTTCCAGGATGACATATGGCCGTGGAAGCGAAGGTGGTGGTGGCGGCAAGCCACAGACTGTTGTGAAAGATAAAAAAGTCGGCAGGAACGACCCCTGTGTCTGCGGGAGCGGGAAAAAATATAAAAAATGCTGTGGACAGAATGCGTAAAATTCTGATTATAGATAAAGGTGATTCTTCTGTTCAGAAATTCAGAAAACCCCTGACAAATAAAGGGTGCCTGATAATAAATGAGCCGAGTATTCACAAGGCAGCGCCCCTTCTGAAAAAAAAGGACCTTGATCTGATAGTGATTGACGCTCTGCTCCTTTCAAACTCCGGCAGTGATGGTGAATTCAGGAAGCTTTCCGCTGACATACCCAAAATTATTTTAGCTGACAGGGAAAGTGCCAGGAAAAATAACCTATGGCGAAAAGATAATCTTGCTGTTCAGATAAACGAGCCTGTTTCTTTTAAGGACTTCAAGTACTGGTCGGAGAGGCTTTTGAAAGATAAGTTGCTCAAGGATAAAAACAGGTTTCTTCTTGCAGAAATAAAAAACATAAAGAAGGAACTGAAATTTCATGATGATACAGCAAATAACCTGGCTGAAAAATTTGACCTTAAAAAGACCCTGACATCAATAATGGGAAAGATAGCGGCTATGGCAGACGCAAAAACATGGTCTATCATTCTTGAGGATGATCCGAGTTTCGCCATAATTCCTTTACGTACTTCCACTAAAATACAGAAAACAGTTTTTGAAAAGGAGACCGGGATAGCAGGGTGGGTACATGAAAAAAGCATACCTGTCATTGTGCCGAATGTTCAAAAGGATAAACGCTTCAGCCCTAAAATGGATAATTTAGACGGATTGAAAGTTGATTCTCTTGTATGTGTTCCCCTCAAGATAAAAGAAGGGGTTACCGGAGTAATAAGATTGATCAACAAAAAACAGCCAAGGTCCGGCAGTAAGCCGGGCACTGATCAGGCAGGGTTTACAGATGATGACATGAACCTGCTTGTGAGCGCGGCCAATTATATTGGTATTGCCATAGAACGGACTTTTCTGTATCAAAAAACAAAGAATGATGATCTTACTAATCTTTATAACTCCCACTATCTAAACCAGGCCCTGGAAATAGAAATAGAAAGGTCCCGGCGGTACCGCTCAATGTTCTCGCTCGTTTTCATGGACCTTGATAATTTTAAAAAAGTTAATGACAAATACGGGCATCTTATAGGCAGTAAGGTTTTGATTGAAATGGCGGGAATTCTTAACAAGAGTTTAAGAAAAATTGATGTAATTACACGTTACGGTGGTGACGAATTTGTAATAATTCTGCCTCTGACTCCTCCGGATGCAGGTTTTTACGTAGCAGAGAGACTCAGAAAGGCAGTAGAGAAAAATATTTTTCTGAAACATGAAGGCTTCCCGATAAGGCTTACGGCAAGCTTTGGTCTTGCATCTTACCCTGAACATGCAAATAACAGGGAGGAACTGCTCAAGATTGCAGATGACGCCATGTATCACGGAAAGTTTTCGACCAAGAACATAGTGCATTCGGCAAAACAAAAGTATAATAAGTGATGATCTGTCAGCAAGTAGCAGTTATTCATAGTTAACTGTTCATCGAGCATCATCATAATTTATTTAGTGTAACGGGAGACCATTATCTTGTTTGGATGGAAGCAGAAGACTTATCAACATATCCTCGAAAATCTTACTGAAGGGGTGTACGTAGTTGACCTGGACCAGAAGATCCAGTTCTGGAACAAGTCTGCCGAGGCCATGACCGGCTTTTCTGCCGGAGAAATGGTCGGCAGGTCACTCGATGAAGTCAGTATAGGATATGAAGATGAAAGCGGACATGAGTTAAAGCCTTTTGAATATCCTGTGGCACTCTGCCTTCAGGAAAAGAAAAATATAAACAGGAACTTTTTTGTCAACTCCAGGGACAACAGGAAAATTCCAATTGATGAAAATGCCTCACCGCTTTTCAGCAAAGATAAAATGACAGGCGCGGTAGTGACGTTTAAGGACATCTCAGGCTGCATTAACACTGTTGCTGAACGTTTGAAAGCTGAAAAAAGGGAAAGGCTGGTACCTATATGCGGCTGGTGCAAGAAGATAAGAAATGAACAGGACTACTGGGAAAAGCTCGAGAACTTCCTTACAAAAGACGGGGTAGGAGTTTTTACGCATGGGATGTGCCCGGACTGTGCTGAGAAGATTTTTGAGAAGAAACTGTACCTTGAAAGCTATCAGAACATCTGCAAGGCGATAAGCGCAAGCATTTCCGTTGATGAGGTATTAAACCTCATAGTAACGAATGTTGTGAAAGTAATGAACGTGAAGGCAAGCCTGCTCCGCCTGCTTAACAAGGAGACCCGGCAATTAGAGATAGCAGCATACCATGGGCTGAGTGAAAAATATGCGAATAAAGGCCCCGTGGCTTATGATGCAAGTATTGATGATGCCCTGGCCGGCCGGTCAGCGTCCGTTTATGACATTACGGAACATGAGGATTCAAAGTATTACAATGAAGCGGTAGAGGAGGGGATCAGGAGCATACTGTCTATTCCACTTCGTGTGGAAAAGGAAGTGATCGGTGTTCTGAGAATGTATACAGCCGAACCCGTTGACTATAATGATGATGATCTGAAGTTTATTACCGCACTGGCAGAACAGGCGGCAATAGGAATAATGAACGCAAGGCAGTTTGAGACCGCACTGGCTAATGAAAAAGAATACCTCAGGGTCTTTGAAGAGATTACAAAGACAGTAAGTTCCACGCTTGACCTGAATGAAATACTGTACGTGATAGTCAGAAAGATCCCGGAGGCAATGGGATTGAAAGGTGCAACGCTCCGGCTTCTTAATAAAGAGAAGAAACAGCTGGAACTTGCATCATATTTCGGCCTGAGCGATAAATATGCCAATAAGGGACCTGTGGCTTACGATGCGAGTATTGATGATGCCATGGCCGGTAAAGCTGTATCGGAGTATGACATTACTGAGCACGAGGATTCAGAATATTATAAAGAAGCAGTAGAAGAAGGCATCAGGACCATTCTTACCGTACCCATGCGTTTCCAGAATGAACTGATCGGGGTGCTGAGACTGTATTCGGACAAGCCTATAAAATACAAAGATACAGACCTTAAATTCATGTCCGGAATTTCGGAACAGACAGCAATAGCAATAGTAAATGCAAGACATTTTGAAACGGAAATATCCAGGGAAAAGGAATATCTCAGGGTCTTTGAAGAGATAACAAAGACCGTGAGCTCTACATTGAACCTGAACGAAATGCTGGACATGATAGTCAGAAAGATTCCTGAAGTAATGAGTTTAAAAGGCGCTACACTGCGTCTTCTTAACAGGGAGAAGAAACAGCTGGAACTTGCATCATATTTCGGCCTGAGTGATAAATATGTTAATAAAGGCACTGTAGCTTATGATGCAAGTATTAATGATGCAATGGCCGGCAAGCCTGTGTCGGAGTATGACATTACGGAACATAAGGATTCGGAATACTATAAAGAAGCGGTTGAGGAGGGCATCAGGACTATTCTTACCGTACCCATGCGTTTCCAGAATGAACTGATCGGGGTGCTGAGATTGTATTCTGACAAGCCGGTAAAATACAAAGATACAGACCTTAAATTCATGTCCGGAATTTCGGAACAGACTGCAATAGCGATAGTAAATGTTAAACATTTTGAAACGGCAATATCGAGGGAAAAAGAATATTTAAGGGTATTCGAAGAGATATCAAAGGCAGTCAGCTCTACCCTGAATGTAAGAGAGGTACTGGATTTGATTGTCAGGAAGCTCCCGGAAGTAATGAACCTCAAGGCTGCTACCATCCGTCTTTTTGATCATACAGGTGAAAAGCTTAAACTTGCCGCAGCATATGGTCTGAGTGATAAATACTTAAGCAGGGGCCCTATTGATACAGAAGAAAATGTCAAAAAAGCGCTTAGCGAAAAACCGGTTGCAATACATGATGTTACGACCGACAGCAGGATCAAGTATCAGAAAGAAGCGGCTGAGGAGGGGATAAAGAGCATACTTACCCTGCCGGTTATTGCCAGAGGCAAGGTCCTCGGGATCTTAAGGCTCCTTACCGCTGAAACAAGAGAATTCGCACAGCAGGAAATCGACTTTTCAGCTTCACTGGCAGAGCAGAGCGGTATAGCAATAGAGAATGCGATCCTGTATGAGAAAACAAAAAAAGATTATAACGATATCATGAATAACCTGGATGATTCCGTGATTGGGAAAGAGTAGCATTCATTTGTAACACGCTCATGAATTATATTTTCTTTTCCCGCAGAAACTGTTCCTGAACAATTTTATTACTTATCCTGCAGGCAATTCCTGAGTGGGGATTTTCCCTCATGTGGGAATTTACCCAACTATAGCCCGGGCAGTCTCCTGTCATCTAACGTATTAGAATTTAATGATTATAATACCTGTTTCTAATGTTGTGCCACCAAATCGGCATAACCATGACAAAATGGCATTTTTTGCCATTTTGTCATGAAACTGTCCGTGAAATCAGCATTATTCCTTTATAAAAAGAATACATAAAGACTGGCAGAAATATTGCTACTACTTAAAGCAGGAGAAAAAAATGGCACCACTGGATAGAGAAGAAATAAATGCCGAATTAAAAAGATTGGGTATCGTCACAGCAGGAGAACGTGAAGTATGTGTCGATGAATATATTGAATACTTCACTAATTGCAATGATACGTTTGTTAATAGAATTGTTCGCGTATTAAAAAAACTCTTTTCCATAAATTATTAATTCCACCTTAACAATAAATTATTAAACCAGAGGAGATTAAAGAATGAAAGTAGTAACTGTTGAACACAAAGGTATTGTTCCCGATACTGTTGAGCATAGGGGAAATATAAAACTTAAAACCAGGCTGCGGCTTTCGGAGTATGTTTTCAGGGAGGTTGATTACAGAACGGATAATAAGAAGAAAGCCATTGAAGATAAAATGGGAAGCCATAGCCTTTCCGAACTTCATCATTTCAAGTCATATCATAAATAGTGACAGGCGTGGGCGAACGGCCGTTCGCCCCTGCAATATTATTCAATATTATTACGTGTGAAAGTAGCTTTGAAAGATTTGATGTAAGTCCTCGATGTCCTGTTTTTTTCTGTTGACTCTGCTATTAAAAACAGGAACCCTGAAGTAATAAGCAGAAGTGCCATGATGACAAAATCAAAAATATTTGATGATGCACCAGGAAGGATCTTGACGAAGAGCACTACGAGCGCGATTATTAAGTAAAATGCCGCAGTCTTCCTCGGCTTGGCATTGGACAAAGCAAAGGATGCGATTAATAATCCTATTAAAAACAGATGAAACATACCTCTATTTTCTGCCTCTCAACATTAAAGTCCTTATCATATAAATGATATCGGTACTTTTTCGTGATTTCTGTAGGGGCGAACAGCCATTCGCCCTTGTCTGTATTGACTGTTTTGTCTTTGGAACTATTACCATAGTTATGTATAATTATCCTGATAACAGTTCAAACTAATATATAAGGAGATAAATATGGACGCCATTGAATGCATTAGAAGCAGGAAGAGTATCAGGAAATTTAAAACTGAACCTCTATCAAAAGAGCTTATTATGGACATAATTGATATTGCTAAATGGAGCCCCTCATACAAGAATAGCCAGCCGTGGGAGTTGGTAATCCTTTCGGGCGCTAAAAAGGAAGCGCTTTCAAAGATCCTGATTGACCTGATTGAAGCAGGGAAAAAACCATGCCCTGATATTCCGGAGCCTGAATCGTGGCCGCAGGCAGAGGGTGACCGCATTGCCGATCTTTACAGAAAACGGTCGGAAGCAACGGGGATTGACCTTAATTCTCCCCGTGTAATAAAACAGGCAAAGCTGGTAAATTCTAAATTTTACGGCGCGCCTCATGCCGTTTACCTGTTTCAGGAATCTTCCCTTACGCCATGGTCGCTGTTTGATCTCGGGTTATTTGCCCAGACCCTGATGCTCGCTGCTAATGCCAGGGGTATCGGTACCGTTCCACAGGCTTTTGCTGTTGATTATGCAGAGGACATTAAAAAGTTTCTCGATATATCCGAGACAAAGAGACTGGTCCTCGGAATGTCAATGGGATACCCTGACCTTGAATCTCCTGTTAATGCCTTCAGGACAGACCGTGCGGCGACTGATGATTTTATTAAATGTATCGGGTAGAGTTGGCCCTCACAGCTCAGGTTTTTTTTCTGAAAAATGAATCAATGTCCTGATGAATAACATAAAGTGCGGGTGTCAGGATGAGGATGATAAAAGTAGAAAAAAGTATCCCGTAACCGAGAGATATTGCCATGGGAACGAGAAATCGTGCCTGGACCGATGTCTCGAAAATCATCGGGGCCAGACCAAAAAAGGTGGTAAGTGCGGTAAGTAAAATCGGCCTGAACCTTCGCGAGCCGGCATCAATGGCAGCCTGAAAGGATGAAGTGCCGCTATCGCGCATACGGTTGGCAGTTACAACCAGGACCAGCCCGCCATTGATCACTATTCCGCAAAGCGCGATCATGCCGAAGATACTGATAATGCTCAGGTCAAATCCCATGATTATATGTCCTGCCAGTGCGCTTGCAAGGCCGAACAGAATACTTACCATAACAATGATTCCCTGGACATAGCTCCGGAACAAAACGGCAAGAAGGGTGAATATCCCGAGAATTGCAAATCCGAGTCCGTATATAAGCTGCTGGAATGCCTTCCTTCTTTCACGCTCCCTGCCCTCAAAGGAGTATTTCAGCCCCTGGTAAGTGGCAAGAATCCGTGGGAGATGGTCGGTCTTCAGTCTGGCAAGGATCCTGTTTTCATTGGCCTGTCCCGGCACAACATTTGCTGTTACATTCAGTACACGTTTACCGTCCACGCGGTTTATTTCGGTATAGGCCCTGCCACTCTTCAGGCGGGCGGCCCTGGCCAGGGGGACCTCACCCCCGTCAGGGGTGCGTATCATCAGTTCCTCCAGGTTATACAGTGACTTCCTTTCTGCTTCAGGGAGCCGGACTTTAACCTTTACCTCATCCCGCCCTCTCTGCTGCCTCAACGCTTCAGCACCGTAGAAGGCATGACGCACCTGGTTCCCAAGATCACGAGCGGTCAGGTCCAGACTCCTTCCTTCAGACCGCATAGTGAAGTCGAACTGGAGTTTGCCTCTTGCAAAGCCGTCGTCAATATCCGTTACGCCGTCATATTCAGTAAGTGCTTCGGCAATGTCTGCGGCGGCAAGTTCGAGTGTCCGGGGATCTGGATGTGTTAGCTCTACATTAACGGCTTTTGAACCTCCGGGCCCGACCAGGTAGTCAAAAAACAGGCTTTCGAGTCCGGCAATTTCGCCGACTTCCTTACGCCAGCGTACGCTGAATTCACGTGTGCTGATAGCGCGCTCTTTTTGGGGGACGAGATAGAACCTGACTTCAGCAGTATTGGTCCCGCGGCGCCCTACGTCGATCATTGCCCCTTCAAGAATTCTCCTGCCTCCGGATTTTTCCACTGCACGCAGGCCCCCCTCTTCTATGAGGCGTGCAATGCGCCGTACGTCTTTCATGGGCGCCCCGTAGGGAAGTGTAACCTCTGCATCGATCCGGTCGGTCTGTATCTTCGGCCTGAAAGAAAAATTAATTCTTCCGCTGTCCCAGTATGCATAGGCAATAATCAGTATTGCCATGAAGACAACAGTAGTGAGGTAGCGGTTTGACACAGCAGATCGTAAAAAAGGTGTATACATTTTATTAATAAAGCCTTCCAGCCCCCTCTCAAAGAATTGCGGGACCTTTTCGATCAGGCCCAGGATACCGCCGGCCCGTTCCCTGCGGTGATACGCGAGATGAGCGGGAAGTACAAAAAGGCATTCAATAAGTGAGATAGAAAAAACCGCTATCACCACTGCCGGAAGTATAGAAAAAAACTTTCCTGTTGATCCCGGAACAAAGAGCAGCGGCAGAAAGGCAATTATATTAGTTAAAACAGCGAATGTTACTACAGTAGACATCTCCCTGACTCCCTCAACAGATGCCTGAAGTGGAGGAAGGCCTTTCTCCCGTTTATAAAAAATGTTTTCCCCCACAACTACAGCATCGTCTACGACAATACCGAGAGTGATAATAAACGCAAAAAGCGATACCATATTAATACTTCCTCCCGCGTAATTCAGGGGCAGAAAAGAGCCTATTATAGAAATTGGGATACCCATGGCAACCCAGAATGCGAGCCGCGTCTCCATGAAGAGCCCTAAGGTGATCAGGATCAAGAGCAGTCCGAACGCACCGTTTCGCATGAGCAGATCAAGCCGCTGCCTGTAAAGTTTTGACCTGTCGTTGTAGACATCCAGCCCCATGCCTTCAGGCAGTGAAGGTTTCAGTGATTCCATGTATTCCCTGATATCGCTTGATATTTCTAACGGGGTCTGCTCACCTGTCCGGTAAATGAAAAAGAAGACCGCCCGTTGTCCGTTAAAATAGGCCTCACGGTTGGATTCGGCGAACCCGTCTTTAATCTCTGCAATGTCCCCTACCGTCACCTCTGTGCCGTCCGGTTTGCTGACCAGCGGGATTCCAGCAAATTCACTGGCAAAGTCACGGCGTTCCGAGGTGCGCAGAAGTATCTCTCCGCTCTCTGCCTTTATTCCGCCGGCCGGCACATCTACGGCGCTTTTCCTGATAACCTGAGCAATGTTATCAAGGGTCAGCCCAAAGGATCGGAGCCGGGACTGGGGAACTTCTATGCTGATCTCAGGTTCACGCACTCCCCTCAATTCCACCTGAGTTACGGTCTTTAATTCTAAAAGTTCTTCCCGTATATTCTGGGCAAAATAAAACAGGCTTCGTTCATCCACATTTCCATAAAGAGCAAGATTCAGCACCCCGCGGCGGCGTTTTTTGAGACGTATTGACGGGCGTTCCGCATCTTCCGGAAGGGAGGTAATGCGGTCTATCCCGTTTTTTATTTCCCGTACTGCCTTGTCCGCATCGACACCGGAAAGAAGTTCAACGGATATACTGGCCCGTCCTTCACCGGCCTTTGCGGTAATGCGTTCAACATCCTCGATGTCACGGATCTCCTCTTCCATGGAAAGAATGATCCCCTCCTCAACCTCCTCGGGACTTGCCCCGGGATAGGATACTGATACCTCCACAATGTCCAGCTCATACTCCGGAAACACCTCCTGTTTGATATCGGACATGACAATAAGCCCGCCGATTACAAGGGCCAGCATAAGTATGTTGGCTGCCACATGATTTTTTGCCATCCAGGCGAGTATGCCTTTCTTGTTATTAGTATCCATAGATTATTAATAGTTTAATTCAAAGTTTTTATCCCAACTAGTTTTGATAAAGGGTTCAAGGGTTTTTTCTCTATGCCCTTTGCGCTTTGCGCTATGCTCTTCACTAACATCCCCGGCAGAGGAGACTGCATCCTGCTGAGAATCAGCCTGTCACCCTCCTGTAATCCGGCATGGGCCAGGACTTCATCCTGCCTGCGCCATACTACATCTATATTCCTGATCTGCAGTTTATCTTTATTGTCCTGTACCCATATAACATCTCCCTCGCGCATGGCCTGGCGTGGGATGGAATATACATTGTCAAAATATCCTGCATCGATCTTTACCTTTACATAACTTCCCAGCAGGAGTCTTCCTTTGCCGGTGCCTTCCTGGAGATTGAGAGGGTCATCAATAACAACAAGTACGCGGGCCATCCTTCCCTCCGGGTCCAGGTCACCCATCAGCCGCAGGACATGTCCCTGGCGGACAACCGATGGACCTCTGAGAGACTCAAAAATGACTTCTGTTTTTGAACCGGTTTTTCCGTTGTCTCCGGGTAATGATATCCTCTGCAGAAGAGATACAGGTACTGAAACCTGTACCCAGAATTGATCGGTGCCTGCGAGAGTTGCGAGGGACGTCTGCCTGCTGACCAGCTGACCCCTGTCAATAAATTCTTCGAGCACCAGTGCGTTGAAAGGAGATTGGACCATGGTTCTTTTTAATGCCAGTTCCGCGGCAGCGAGCCTGCTCTTTGCCTTGTCAACTTTGGCTTTCACCAGCCTCAGATGTGGTTCGCGCAGTGCCAGGCTTTTCCCGGCTGCTGATGTGTCAATTTCCTTTTCCATCAGCTTCCATTCCCGCTCAGCTATTACCTGCTTTCCCTGTTCAAGGTCCAGTTCAAATATTGCCTCCTCCATTTCCGCCCTGTATTCAATAACCTTAAGCTCATAGTCAGAGGGGTCAACCTGTATTACCATCTCGTCCTGATTGATCAGACCTCCCGGCACAAGCTCCGGGTTTTGGCCGATTATACGTCCTTCCACTTCAGACTGAAGGGTAATGCGTTTTGCTGGAACTACCGTACCAAATGCCTCGATAACGACCATTTCCCTGCCCGGATGGATTTCAGTTGATTGTACCAGCGGCACCGGGCGTTTGGGCATTATCTTTTTAGTCTTTGGACTTGTTTTGTAAAGGCCGATAGCAGCACCGACAGCGAGAAGAATAATTAATAAGGAAACTATGTATTTCATTTCACGGTCCCTTCAGATATTTTTGCTTCTGTATTTTCGTCTGATGCAGCGGCTTGATAGATTTCGTCTGTCAGGCGTGAGCCGCCGATTGCCCTGAAGAGAAGGATACGGATGGATATCAGCTCTCTCTGCCTGGAAATGATGTCCCGCTCCAGCTGCTGCAACGACTGCAGTGCTGTGAGGACCGGCAGGTAGTCTGTCAGTCCCTGGCTGTAGCGGCTGCGTGTTTCGGTGAGGTTTGAGCGGGCGATCCTTATCTGATTATCCAGGGCCTTTAGGAGGTCCCACTGATGATGCTCCTGCCATAATGCGTTCTCTACTTCCTCAATCGCCGTCAGGTATGCATGGGAATATCTGGCCAGCTCTTCTTTAAACATTGACTCGCGTTTTCTGACCTCCGAGCTGCGCCTGTCCCAGTCAAGGATCGGGGCCACCGCTTCCAGCAGGAGAGACAGCAGGCGGTCTTCGGTGGAAAACCCGTCCGTGAACCCTGCACCACCTTTCAGTCCAATTTTGGGAAAGCGGTCTGTAACTGCCTCGGCAACGCGGTAGTCTATGGCTAAGAGCTGATTGTATATACGTCTCAGGTCAGGCCTCTTTGTCAACAGGTCAACCGGAACACCGGCGGCTGGAAGACCTGGAAGTTCAGGGAAATTTCCGGCCAGGCTGAATGCTTTACCTGACGGTGACCGGCCGAGTTGAATATGCAGGCGGTTTACGAGTGTCCGCAGGCGTGACTTTGCAACAGGGACCTGGGTATGGGTTGAAGCGAGCTGCTGGCGCTGCTGGAATACATCCACTATTGATGCCTCACCATAGCCAAAACGCAGTTCAATGAGTTCAAGGAGGGTATCACCGGCTGCTACCTGACGCTCAAGCAGTGCGAGCTGCAGGTTTTGTTCTATAATCTGAAAATAAGTGTCAGCTACTTGCGAAGTCAAAAGAATTGCCGCTGCTTCAAGTTCATCCTGTGAGGCCAGTATTTCATATGCTGCGGCTTTTTTTGCTGAGGAGAGCCTGCCCCAGAGATCTATCTCCCATGAAAGTGCCAGACCTGTACTGTAGGAATCTTCCGGCTTATTTTCTCCTTCCCACTCCTCTCTGCCCGAGGCTTCTGCATCAAGAGCAGGATACAAAAACGAGGCAGCCTGCCTGTCGGCTGCAATGGCCTGCTCAATCCTGGCACGGGCCTGATTTAATGTCAGACTATCTGATAGTGCCTCTGCAACAAGAGAATCAAGGAACTTGTCATTAAATGCTTCCCACCACCGGCCCTGCGGTTCAATGCCTTCAACTGTGAGTGAATATGTGTCACTATGCTCTACGAGCAGCGAAACGTCCTTATCAACCTTATGTAGATAGCAGCTCATTAACATGGTCGCAAGAACTGACATTCCCAAAATAAATATTCTGCGGATGGAACGGCTGGCCACAATTTTTCTCCAATCTTGATTGCATCAGGACAGATCGCTGATGACAGGCATAGCCCTATATTTATAATTATACAGATAAAACCGTTATAAAAAAGAGTTTTAATTTGTTGTCCGGAGGTTACGGTATCAGCAGTTTAAGTATTAAAGCCCAGGACAGGGCTTTTGCGGTGAGGCATTATGAAGCTTTAAGTTGACGCTGAGAAAATGGAGAGCCAGATCCTGAGTGCTGCAATGGCGATCAGAATGGCCAATATTCGCCTGAGCCATTCAACCGGCAATTTCCGGCTTGCGAGACTGCCCAGAAAAACAGCTGGTGTTACGATCAGAATAATTGGAAGAGTCAACAGCCACTCTATCTGTCCGGTGAAAGCCTTGCCGGCAAATCCGGCGAAAGTGGAAATTGATACTATGGCCAGATTACTGCCTATCGCGATCCTGGTCGGGACCTTGACGAAATTGATCATCAGGGGAATGAGTATGAAGGAGCCGCCCTGTCCGACAAGTCCGCATAGGAGCCCTACGCCTGAGGCAGTGGCTATTGCCCGCCATTTGCTGAAAGTAAGTTCTTTTATATCAGGGTCATCCGTATCTTCCTTTTTCGGTATCAGCATCAAAAGGGAAGCGCATAAAGCAAGACTGCCGAAAATAAAAAGCATGATTTCGTTCGAAATTAACTTTGCCCCGGCAGCCCCGGCCAGGGAGGTGAAAAATATACTGACACCCATTATAAGCCCTAACCTGCCAGAGACGAATTGAAAACGATGATGCGATATGGTTCCAGCGATACAGGCCACCAGTCCCTGGACAATGGTGAGTCCGGCCACCACATGCATGGAGAGTTCTTCGAACCCGAAAAGGGGTGGGACGAACAGGAGAAGCGGCGCCATTATTATACCTCCCCCGATTCCGAGGAGGCCTGACAAAAAACCGGTTATAAGGCAGAGGCTGCCAATAAGTAAATAAAGCATTATGGTAATTGCGGCTTAAACAACCACGCCTTCGAGATTGCATAATTGTATCAAAGTAATAAATAAGAACACAAGTTTGCCAGAAGCATCTGTCCTGGAGGGATGAAGAATTGAAAATCGGTCAGAACTTGTAGATGACCATTCCTGTGAGGAGTTTTGGATAAAAATATGTTGATTTCGGAGGCATCCTGTGTCCTTCAAGCGCTACCTCTTTGAGTTCATGTATTTTGGTTGAGTTCAGGAAAAAGACCGCCTCAAATGAATCTTTCTTTGCCCGTTCGACAGCTAAGTCAGGGTCCATTTCGTATTCATAGTGATCAACGTTCAGCAGTTTTTCAAAGACATATTTGTGAAGGACCGACACATCAAGAGTTTTCAGACAGTCAGGCAGGTCAACATCTATGTCAGAGCCGTTAAATGATATGGTGTAATAGGCATCTGCATTTGTCAGGAACATCCCGAATGAGTGGCCGCTGCCCTCCATTTTTTTGAACATGAGTTCTTTTGCCTCTTCCTCGGATATTTCCCCGGCACTGATTTTTTCTACATCAAAATGTTTTCTGAGGGTCTCCTTGGTGCTGAAGTCCGAGCCCAGCTCAACTATACGGTGTGTCGGCAGCAGGGTCAGTCCCTCGTCTTCCATATTTGAGAGGAACATAAATACATAATTAAACGGCTCTTCACCGGTTTTATTCATGCCCTTTTCTTCCATTTCTTTTTTAAATGAAAGGGCTGTTTCATACCTGTGGTGCCCGTCCGCAATAAAGACGTCCCTGTCGGACATCTCTTCTTTTATCGTTTTGATTGAAGCACTGTCGCTGATCCGCCAGAGCCGGTGTGTAAAGCCGTCCCCGTTGCTTGCGTCTATGAAGGGCTTTCCCTTAACAATTTCTGCAATTATTGATGATGCAAGTTTTTCTTCGCTGCTGTAAAGAGAAAAGATCGGACTCGTGTTTGCACTGCAGTACCTGAGTATATTAAGCCTGTCCGATTTTGGTTTGGAATAAGTCATTTCATGGGGATGTACCCTCCCGGAACCCAGTTCTTCAATTTTAACTGCACCCAGAAACCCCCTTGTTTTCAGTTGCCGGCCGTTCAGTTCATAGCCCATTTCATAACAATAAAAAGCCGGTTCAGAGTCCTGAATTAAAATACCCTGCTCAAGCCATTCAGAGAGGAAACCGGATGCCTGTCGCTTGCTGTCAGGCGGGACCCGCAGCAACACATGCCGGTGCATGGGTGATGATTCTCATGAAATGCTGTCTATTCGCTGGCAGCGAACAGATTA
>JBDLIC010000077.1:0-16540 GCA_039715075.1 Nitrospirota bacterium | reverse complement strand
ACGGGTATGCACCTGAAGACTTAAATGCCCTGCTCACCGGCAACTATCCCATATACAAGACCTTTAACATCACTACATGGGAGGAAAAAGAAGTAATAAATCCACATGCCGTGGAATTGGTAAAGTTTCTGAAAAAACAGGTTGAGGGCCTTGATGCCGGTTACGGCATTATTCCGTCACCCCGCCTCAAGGAAGCAGGTTGGAAATTTAGAAGCAGTGAATTGATCGGTGAGTCCGGATAAATTTAAAAATGACTGAAAAAAAAACACCATTCATTGGACGTTTAAACAAGCGTATTCCTTTAACCATAAAAATGGTGTTAATAGTTATAACGGTCGGGCTCATTCTCTGGGCAATAACTGACTACTTTCAAAACGAATACCTTAAGGGCATTCATCTGGCACAGCATAAAGAAACTATTGCTCAACAGGCAGTAGAACACCGGATGCGTTTTGACAACTTTATAAAGAAATATTTTCAATCAGTTAAACTTTTTACTGCACAAAAACGCTTTAACGATTACCTTGATCATCTTGAAAACAAAAACTGGGTGGAAGATGACAATACCCATGTACGATATTACACTCAAACCCCTCCGTGGTTTCCCGACCGGTCAATAATCCGCACATTTATTCCAGCACATTTTGTCATTTTGTCAGATGGAAAAAAAAGGGTAAGGGAAGTCTATATAAGAGGGAACGATAAATTACCTGAATTTTTTCTTAAACCGGACTCCGTCCTGTATCAGTTAAGTCAAAACCAGAGCTTTTTGACTTCATACAACAATGTCCCCTATATTGTTGCATCAAGAAATATTATTGGAGCAGATGGGGAGCTGCGCGGTATATTAACACTGGCTTCTACTGTTGATGACAAATTTCTTATCCAGTCGCAGGGGACAACAGCCAGCAAGACACTTGTTGCACTGGTAACAGGATTAACTCCTTATGTTATTGCAAGTAATGATAAAAAGGAGCTGCCTGTCGGTGCGAAGATAAATACCATGAAAGACCGTTTCTTAATAGAGGAGGAAGGATTTTTTGATTATGGCAATTCCGACTTGCTTATCAGCCTGGCCGCTTTCTTCCCGAGAACCGAAATTGAATCCGTGACTAACAACCTTCTCAACAAGGAACGCTCACAGCGTGCAACAAACAGTTTTATATTTATCCTGACTTCTGCATTGATAATATACTGGATTACACGGAATATATATCAGTTAACACAACGGATTACAAGTTTTTCACAATCAGCTTTAGGAGTGAAACCTGAAGAGTTAAAAAAAGGAGATCAGCTATATATCCTCAAGGAAAGGTTCCAGCGTCTAACAGAAGATGTCGTTGAAGCAAGTAAAACCATAAAAAGAGAAGCAGAGGAACATACGCGCCTGATCGTCAATAATGCATTTGATGCCATTATCACGATGGATGCCAAAGGGATAATTACCACATGGAATCCCAGGGCCGAAATTATCTTTGGCTGGCCTTATGAAGAAGCAATAGGGAAGAAAGTTGTGGACATTGTTATTCCCCGGCAATATTCCGATTCATTTGAAAACGGGTTAAAAGGGCTTCTGACAAAACAAAAGGGAGAGATATCAAACAAACAAATTGAGATAATGGCCCATAATAGTGACGGACACGAATTCCCTGTTGAAATCTCGGTTTCACCGGCGAGGTCAGGTAATGACCACATCTTCATTTTCATGATGCGTGATATTACAGAGCGCAAGCAGACAAATGAACAGTTAAAACATCAGGCATTATATGACCAGTTGACCAATCTTCCGAACCGCGTACTGTTTACCAGAAGGCTCAAGCGTGCATCCGAAAATGCAGGAAAGCATAAGAATTATCTTTTTGCCGTACTCTTCATGGACCTTGACCGTTTTAAGATTATCAACGACAGCCTCGGACACATAATCGGAGATCAGCTGCTTATTACAGTGTCACGAAGGCTGGAGGTCTGCATCCGCCCAAATGACACGGTTGCCCGTTTCGGGGGAGATGAATTCGCGGTACTCCTCGATGATATAAACAGTACAAATGACGCAATACGTATTGCCGACAGAATCCAGAAGGAGCTGACATTGCCTTTTGATCTGGACGGGAATGAAGTATTCACCACAGTGAGTATTGGAATCGCGCTGAGCACAACAGGGTATGACAGGGAAGTTAATATCCTGCGTGATGCCGACTCTGCAATGTATCGTGCCAAGACGCTTGGCAAAGCGCGTTATGAAATATTTGACACTGTCATGCATGACCACGCAATGAAACTCTTACAGCTGGAGGCCGACCTGAGGAGGGCTGTGGTCCGCAATGAGTTTCTGGTTCATTACCAGCCTGTCGTATCCTCGGAAAACAGTATAATTACCGGTGCAGAAGCCCTTATCCGCTGGGAACATCCTCAACGCGGGATCATTCCCCCTATGGATTTTATCCCTCTTGCTGAAGAAACGGGTCTGATTTCAAAAATAGGAGAATGGGTACTCCGTGAGGCATGCACTCAAAAGAGGGCATGGCAGGATGCAGGGTATCAGGATTTTATTATGAAAATAAATTTCTCTGCCCGCCAGTTCCATAACCAGGACATTCCGGAATTGATTAAAAAGGTAATGCATCAAACCGGAGTAACCGCCCAATCCATTGATGTTGAAATTACCGAGAGCATTGCCATGGAAGACCACAGCAGAGCAATATTAAACAAATTGACAAACATGGGAGTACAAATATCGATAGATGATTTTGGCACCGGTTTCTCTTCGCTGGGTTCTTTGAAACGCTCCCCCATTGATACCATAAAAATCGACAAATCCTTTGTTGGAGATATTACAAGAAACGCTAACTCCAGGGCGATTGTCAATGCGATTATAGCTATGGCACATAATCTTAGAATCAAGGTCATAGCTGAGGGGGTGGAGACAGAAGAACAACGGACTTTCCTGAAGTTGAATGAATGTGATGAGATGCAGGGCTACCTTTTCAGTCCCCCACTGTCGGCAAGGGATTTTACGGAGTTTCTTGATAAAGAAAGAGTGGTCCTTAGCAGCTCAAAGAATTGAAACCTCTGAAACAATTGGAACGGCCATTATATTATTTCATAATTCGTAATCCATTCTCCGTAGATCCATTCTCCGTAGCACTGCAAAGGATGAAACTTCGAAGGATGAATCAGTAATTCTTAATTTTCAGTTTTATTGACGTAATTTGAGTTTTCCATCATAATGATGGCAAAGGACCTTATAGATGAAATATCTACCTTCCCAGCTGATCTACTTTTACCAGAATAAGACAATGAAAAAAAATCTACGGAACCTTAGCAAGTTCCTGGTTGTTATTGCAGCAGCCATAATGATCTACAGTATCCTTTTTCATTTTATTATGGAGTATGAAGGGAAACAGTATTCCTGGATAACCGGCTTTTACTGGACATTGACTGTAATGTCAACACTCGGTTTCGGTGATATTACATTTGAAAGCGACCTGGGTCGCGCCTTTTCGATGATTGTTCTTTTATCGGGCATCGTTTTCCTGCTGATCATGCTGCCCTTTACGTTTATCCGCTTTTTTTATGCGCCCTGGCTGGAGTCCCAGGCCCAGTCACGTACACCGCGCGAACTGCCCAAAGGCACTGAGAACCATATAATCATGACGAACTATGAGCCTATCGCCATGAGTCTTATAAGGAAACTGGACCAATACGATTTTAAGTACTCTGTTGTTGTGCAGGATACGCAGGCTGCAACAGAGCTTATGGACATGAATGTAAAGGTAGTCATAGGAGAACTTGATAAGCCTGAAACATACCAAGATCTTAGGATAGAAAAGGCTGCCCTCGTTTTTGTAAACAATAATGACATGCTCAATACAAACATTATTGCCACGATACGGGAAGTCTCGGAATCTGTTCCCATCATTACCATTGCAGATGCATTCGATTCGATTGATATCCTTGAACTTGCCGGAGCAACACACGTCTTTCAATTTACCAGGATGCTGGGCGTTACGATGGCGCAGCATGCTCTTGGAGTGACTGCACAGGCCAATATAGTCGGAGCTATGGGTGGTGTCCATATCGCTGAAGCCTATGCAGCCCATACACCGTATGAAGGAAAGGAACTTATAAAGAGCGGGCTTCGCGAGAGAACAGGTGTTATTGTGGTAGGTATATGGCAGAGGGGGAAATTTGAAATTCCGAGACCACAGACAATTATTCATCCTAATTCTATTCTTCTGCTTGCAGGATCGGAAGAGCATTTCAGAAGGTACGATGAATTTGTAGGAAGTTCCCGGGCCTTTGCAGCTCCTGTTGTGATATTAGGAGGGGGCCGGGTGGGACAGTCCGCTGCCGACACGTTAGAAGAGCTTGGAATTGATTACCGTGTTCTGGAAAAGAACAGGGATTCCATAAAAGACGATAAGAAATATATTCTGGGAGATGCAGCCGATATTCATGCACTGGAACGGGCCGGCATTTCCGCAGAATCTCCCTCTGTGCTTATCACTACGCACGATGATGACATTAATATTTACCTGACTATTTACTGCAGGGAATTAAGGCCAGGCATACAGATTATCAGCAGGGCCATACGGGACCGCAATATCAGCAAGCTCTATTCAGTAGGGGCTGACATTGTCATGTCATATGCTTCCATGGGGGCAAATAAAATTATTAACATTCTCAAACCTGATGAAATCCTGATGCTGGCCGAAGGATTAAATGTATTCAGGGCACATATCCCTGCTTCTTTAACAGGGAAAACACTTGCTGAAAACCAGATAAGGAGAAAGACGGGGTGCAATGTAATTGCAATCCGTTCCGGCGACTCCTTTAACATAAACCCTGATCCAACTGTTCAATTAAAGACGAACGAAGAATTGATCCTTATTGGCACGCTAGAGGCGGAAAAAGAATTCGGGAAAGTATTTTCCTGACCGATCACATTAAAGATCAACATCCCGGGACAATATTATTATCGCCGCAGTATATACTATGGAAGAATGATTTTAAATTTAATGCTATCTATCCTAATTTTACCAAGAAAAGGGCAAAATCAAATTTATCAAATCATATCCGCTTATAATATTCTCCAGGAAATATTTTTTATATTATGAATATTTCAACATGAGCAGAAAAACTTCTCTTTCAGGAAGTGCCAGATCCTTTATGTTAGTCAACTGTCAATTGAATCCAGAATGACTCAACTTTATTGATAAGATATTATCAATACGCCTTCTCATAATCATGGTAATAATAAATTATATTGAAGCTTATCGCATATTGAGGTTATTGGTACGGGAAATTGAAACAAGGATATTCTGTCTTACCCCTTCCCGCACTCCTCTGTACTGCCTTTTATCTTCTCAATCGTATGTGATAAAACAGGAAGGACCACAGCCAGGTTTTCTTTCACAGCCTTCGGGCTTCCGGGGAGGTTGATAATCAGTGTCTCTCCCCTGACTCCTGCAACCGCCCGTGAGATCATTGCCCGTGGGGTCTTCTTTAAACTCTCCCGGCGCATAGCTTCCGCCATCCCAGGGATTTCATAATTAATAACTTCACGTGTCGCGTCCGGGGTTACATCTCTTGGTGATACTCCGGTCCCGCCGGTGGTGAGGATAAGGTCGGCTTTTTTGCAGAGGGAGATCAGTTTTCTTTTGATCTTCGGTTTTTCATCGGGGAGGATATCAGA
This sequence comes from Nitrospirota bacterium, assembly GCA_039715075.1. Lineage (GTDB taxonomy): Bacteria > Nitrospirota > Thermodesulfovibrionia > UBA6902 > UBA6902 > JBDLIC01. The sequence goes on along the minus strand of JBDLIC010000077.1, from coordinate 10,845 downwards.
GCTGACAATTTCGGCGTTTATCTTTTTGATGAGTTTTTCAATTGTGGGGCCGCTTGTGTCTTTGCGCTCACCTTTTGAGCCTTTGTCGCTTAATGTGAGGATTGCAACCTTAATCATTTTTTAGCTTTCAGCGGTCAGCTTTCAGCGGTCAGCTTCATTTGAGGAAATCAACCGGTTTAAATTCTTTGGCTCAAAGCTGACAGCTGATAGCTATAATATTTTTATCTCGTCTCCGGTTTTTATTGTTCCGCCTTTGAGGACTTTTATGAATATGCCCTCCCTTGGCATTACACAATCACCAGCCTGTTCATAAATAGCGCAGCGGTTGTGGCACAGCTTTCCGATCTGGCTGACTTCTACCTCGATGTCTTCAGCTATAGTCATTTTTGTGCCCACCGGAAGGTTAGGCAGGTCAATGCCTTCGGTTGTAATGTTTTCGGCAAAATCACCCGGGCCGACATCCAGTCCCTTGTCCTGCATTTTTTTTATGCTCTCTTTCGCAAGGAGGCTCACCTGCCTGTGCCATTTTCCCGATGCATGGGCATCGCCTTCAATACCGAAATTGTCTTTCAGCACAGCTGAATCAACAGCCTTTTTTCTGACGCCTTTTTTTTCGCTTACGTTTATCGAAATTATCTTGGCCATAATTATCCTTAGATTACACAGATTATTATTTTATCTTATCGAAGCTCCCTGTTTAACTTCTTTTTCCGGTGTTAAAATAGATAATACACCATCACTGTCAGTGGCGGCAAGGAGCATCCCGTTGGATTCAACACCCATCAGTTTAGCCGGCTTCAGATTAGTGACGACAACAACACTCTTGCCGGTCAGTTCTTCGGGCGAATATGATTTGGCAATTCCGGCCACTATCTGTCTTTTTTCACCGGTATCGACCTGCAGCTTTACAAGCTTGTTTGAGCCGTCGACCCGCTCTGCCTGAAGTACCTTTCCGACCTTCAGCTCTACTTTTGCAAAATCATTTATCGTAATTAAATTGTCTTTGGTTTCATCTTTTGGTTCAGGTGAAGGAGCGCTCGCCCCTGCATTATTTTTAGTTTTATCGTCCACGGTCTTTTCCTTTTTGAATTTCTTTTTCAGGTCTATCCTTGGGAACAACGGGTCCCCTTTCTTGACTTTCATTCCCGGCTGCAATTTACCCCATTCGGTAATAACACCAAGAGTAAAGTTATCGATGCTTTTATTTATACCGAGCTGCTTCCAGATATTGTTTGCCGTATCAGGCATATAGGGATAAAGATAAACAGCGATTATACGCAGCGCCTCGGCAAGAGTATAGAGAATATTTGAAAGTATTTCTTCGTCCTTTTCCTTCCACGGAACAGACGCAGCAATGTATTCATTGATCTCACTTATAATTTTCCATATGTGTGTAAGTGCATGGTGAAACTGAAGCCGGCCGAGAAAATTATCATATGATCTCTGCAGCCCGGTATCAGACTCATTATCAAACCATGCCTTGATCTTTTTTTCGAGGTCATCCCTGTCTTTGCTGTCCACCGGAACAGGGACTTCTCCATCCCTGTATTTATCAATCATTGTCAGGGTGCGGCTCAGAAGGTTTCCAATGTCATTCGCAAGATCAGTATTAATCCGCCTGGCAAGCGCCTCTTCTGAAAAATCACCGTCAAGCCCAAAGGGGACTTCCCTGAAGAGAAAATACCTGAACGCGTCCACACTGTACTCTTTCGCCATTTTAGACGGATCCACTACATTGCCGACAGACTTGGACATCTTCTCGCCGTCCACTGTCCACCATCCATGGGCAAATATGTTTTTCGGAAGTGCCCACTGAAGCGCCATAAGCATTGTCGACCAGTAAACAGCATGCGTTGTAAGGATGTCCTTCCCTACGATGTGATGGTCGGCAGGCCAGAGTTCCATGGGCAGTTTGCCGCACATCTCAACCGGCGGTTTTGCGAGATACTTAGTACCTGAATAATAATTTAAAAGAGCATCAAACCATACATAGGTTACGAAATCCCCGTCAAAGGGAAGCGGCACACCCCATGAGAGCCTTGATTTAGGCCGTGATATGCAGAGGTCGCCCAGTTCGTTGTTTTTCAGAAATCCCAGGACTTCATTCTTCCTCGTGTCAGGGAGTATATATGCAGGATTATCTTCAATATGTTTAATCAGTCTTTCCTGGTATTTTGACATCAGGAAAAAATAGTTCTCTTCCTCAATCTGTTCAACCGGGCGTTTGCATTCAGGGCAGCTGCCGTTAACAATTTCCTTTTCGGTCCAGAACCGTTCGTCAGGGGTGCAGTACCAGCCGGAGTAAGAGCGTTTCTCAATCTCACCTTTTTCCCAGAGTTCCTGAAGCACATCCTGGACTATCTTTTTGTGTTCACTGTCCGTTGTTCTTATGAATGCACTGTTCGAAATATTCAGGTCTTCCCAGAGGGCCTTGAAATTATCAACCATTAAATCAGAATGCTCCTGAGGTGTCTTTCCTCTTTCCCGTGCTGCCTTGTCGACCTTCTGGCCGTGCTCGTCCGTGCCTGTCAGGAAAAATACATGCCCGCCCTTCAACCTGTTGTATCTTGCGAGTATATCTGCTGCAATTGTTGTGTAGGCATGCCCTATATGAGGAACATCATTCACATAATAGATCGGGGTTGTTACATAGAATTTATTTTTTACTTGTATCTTTTCCATCGGTAGTTTTTTTCTTTTTCCAGAACCTTCTCCGTTTACTGAATGGTCTTCCTGTTTCCTTTTTATCAGAAGGGCCCTGCTCCTTTTTCCCCTGTCTGCCTTCAGCCCCCGGTTTTTCCTTTAATGATTTATCCCGGGCCGTTTTATCCTGCGGCGGTTTATGTGCAGGCCGTGCTTCCTGTGAAGTTTTTTCCTGCGGCTTCTTTTCAGGGGACCCTTTGTCCGGTCTGAACCTTCCCCTGCCTCTCCTTCTCCTCCTCCGCCTTCCAGGTTTCTTTTCTTCATCAGATTTTTCAGTACCAGGAACAGTATCAGATTTTCCTTTTTCCTGTTCAGGAGCGGTTTTCCTTAACGCTTCCGCAGGACGTTGCAGCTCTTTGTTATCTATGCTCTCAGGACCGGCCTCCTGCTTCTTCTTATCCGAAACTGCAGCAGCCTTCTTCGGACAAACCCGTCTTGCATTTGATTCACCGTTCTCCCTATATTCATAGCCAAGGCAGCACATCAGCCTGCCGCATATCCCCGAAAGTTTGCTCTGATTTATCGAGAGCGCCTGCTGCTTGGCCATCCTTATTGTTATGGGAGCAAAAGATGTCAGAAACAGGCTGCAGCATGTCTCTCTTCCGCAGCAGCCGATTCCCCCGAGCATCTTCACCTCATCCCTGACACCTATCTGCCTCATTTCGATGCGTGTCTTAAACTTTCCGGCAAGGTCTCTGACGAGTTCCCTGAAATCTATTCTTCCATCGGAGGTAAAATAAATAATGAGCCTCTTCTTATCAAGCGTTGTTTCAGTAGTCACAACCTTCATTTCGAGTTTATATTCCCGTGCTTTTTCGATGCAGAAATTCTTTGCTTCCTCTTCAAGTGAACGGTTTTTCTCTATCGTCTCGAAATCTTTTTCATTGGCTATCCTGACGACCTTTTTCAGCTGTGCCCCTTTGCCCTCTATTATATATTTGGGCCTGGCAATATAACCGAGGCTGAGCCCCATATCGGATTCAACTACTACACGGGTGCCGGGCACAGTATCAATGTCGTCAATTTTAAACGTATAAATTTTTCCGCAGTGCCTGAACCTGATTCCTGCTACTGTGTGGCTTGTAACCGTTTCCGGCTCTTTCCGGGTCTCTGCCGCATTACTGCTTTCCGGCTCTTTCTGGGCCTCTACCACATTATTGTTTTCCTGTTCTTTTTGGGCCTCTGCCACATTATTGTTTTCCGGCTTTTTCGGGGACTCTGCTGCATTATTGTTTTCTGACATTTATTTTTCCTAACATCCTTTTAAGTAACAGACTTGTATAGTTAAGCGTAAGCTGTTTGTTTAAATTAAAAAACAGTCTTCCTCTGATATTATAAAGGTCTCTTGCAAGTTTTAGAACATCCCTGATTTCAGCTGCCCTGCAGATCTTCTCTATTTCAGAGATTTTATCATTATTAATAAGCATGTCTGTACGGCCGGTTGCTTTATATATAGCGATATCACGCATCCAGAGCTGTGTCCATTCAAACCACTGTTCCATATCTTCACGGCTGTCCCAGACATCTTTTTCAGGATTGCCGAGAAGCTGAAGCAGTACTTCAAGGGAGCGGTCTCTCTGTTCAACAAGGTTATCATTCAGGGCATATCCCAGCCTCCCCCCGGAAAGCATGCTCAGCAGCCTGGCCTCCTCATGGCTGGAATCCTGAAGTTTTTCTTCAAGCAGACTGCTCATTGCATCCAGCGGCAGAGGTGAAAAATTTATCCTCTGGCATCTGGAACGTATTGTGGCAATGATCATGTCCGGCCTCGATGAAACCAGTATAAAAATGCTCTGTGGGGCCGGTTCTTCCAGTGTCCGCAAAAACGCGTTTGCCGCTGACTGATTAAGCCTGTCAGCATTATCGATAACAGCGATCTTCCAGCTGCCCTCAAATGACTTGTACGAAAAGGCCTCTTCAAGCTCTCTGATCGAGGCTACAGTTATCTGGCCGCCGTCACCTTCAGGCCCTATAAAAAAGAAATCAGGATGGTTCCCGCTTTCTATCTTTAAACATGAGGGACATTCATCACATGCATCAACCAGGTCAGTATCCTGATCCCCGGGTTCCTGCTCCGCTCCAAAAGAAAAGAGGCTGTCGCCGCCTTCATTTCTACAGATCAGGGCCTTGGCAAAATTAATTGCCGTAAGCTGTTTGCCTATCCCCTCATCCCCTGCAAACAAAAGGGCATGGGGTACGCGCTCCCTGGCAATACAGCCTTTCAGAATATTAATGGCCCGTTCCTGTCCTATTATGTCCTTTAATGCCATGATTCCTCGACTATCCTTATAATTTCCCTGCTGACTTCTTCTGCACTCCGCGAAGCGTCAACGATCTTTACTCTCTCTGGTTCTTCCTCTGCGATCTTTATGAAACCCTGCCGGACACGGTTATGGAATTCAACAGTTTCGAGTTCAAACCGGTCCTCTTTCTGCGCACGCCTGTTTCTCCGAAGTCCTTCTTCCACATCAAGATCCAGAAGTATTGTGAGAAAAGGTTTCATATCAGGGACCACAATATCATCAAGCGCATTAATAATCGACAGCTCAATCCCCCGTGCATATCCCTGATAGGCAACGGTGGAATCAGTAAACCGGTCGGTAATTACGACCGTCTTCTTCTGGATTGCCGGATAGATTACCTCCCGTACATGCTGCGCCCTCGATGAATAGTAGAGAAGAAGCTCTGCAAGAGGGTCCATGTGGTTTTTGGGTTCCAGCAGGAGTTTTCTGATCTTTCCACCGATTCTTGTGCCGCCGGGCTCAACTGTCTCCAGTACATTATGGCCTTTGGTGCGGAGGTGTTCCGCAAGGAGTTTTACCTGCGAACTTTTTCCCGATCCTTCTATTCCTTCAAAAGATATAAATCCCTTAACCCCTGACATAGCTGTTTTTTAACTCCTTTAACAGAGAAAATACCTTGAGCGCATTTTCAATATTAAGCGAACCTGTTCCGCAGGAGGGGGTTATTAGTACCTGTTGTCTCAATTTATCCTTTGAAATTCCTGTCTTCTCAAGAGAGGTTAACCCCCTTTCAAGCTGTTCATGCAAGCCCTGGAGGGTCACATCCTTAATGATCTCTGTGGTCGGGACAATACCCCATGCAATATAACCGTTGTTGTCGATAAACTTCTTCATTTCTTCAGGATATATGCTCAGGGTGTCCCAGAAAAAGTAGGAATCATAATTAAAGACATCAATTCCGGAAGCAAGCACCAGCTGCCAGTCAGACTTCCCGCAGCAATGAATGGCAGCTATACCGCCGGACTCCTTTATATGGCTGACAACATCACGGAGCATCCTCAGGGCCTCCTCATTACTCACCCCGAGATACGCTGATGACCCCAGGGCCGTGAGGATCGGTTCATCGATAAAAATCATTACTTTCTCGGCATATGGCTTGAGCATTTCTATCTGCCAGCTCGCTTTTCCTTTTAACAGTTCAAGCGACAGTTCTTTCATTTCTTCATCAAAGAAAATTGGCCTCTTCTCTTTATCTGTCAGAGACAGTGCAAAAGTCAGCGGCCCTGTTATATGCCCTTTTATTGTCTCAAACTTGAGGTCCCGCTGCTTGAGAATGTTCAGAAACTCGTAAAAACCGGCAGCATATTCTTCGGAAATAGGGAACCCTGATTTGCTTGCAATAGCCTCGTAAAACTCTGCCAGGGCACCTTCCTCGGCCTTTTCAACATGGATGTCCTCCCCTTCGATCCTTACAAAGGGAAACCCCTCCGAATACTGCGGGACCATTAATTCCAGAAAGCTCCTGTGAGGGAGTTGAGGCCAGAACGGGATGTCCACAGAATCCAGAATAATCCTGCAGGCTTCTGCCGGATCCTTGTGCGGCAGACTGCCGATTCCTGTTGTACTAAATGTTTGAAACATAGCTATTAATCATACTCTATGGCAGGCAAAAGTTTCAAATAAACAGCTGTTTTACAGGAGCGTTTCGCTTATAGTTTCCAGGGGTAAATATAATTATTATCCTTTGGCTTACCCAGGAGACCGACTACTTTGAATGTATTTAAGTCATAGTGTTTATTAAAATATTTTATTGCTAATGGATTAAATTGTTCAAAATTCATTTTTACTTCCACACTTAAAGAGAATTTAGAAGCATTTATAAAAATAAGTATTTCTTACAGAAAGAGAGGATTTGGATTTCTCCTTATTATGCAATAGTTCAAATGTTAATAGTGAAATATTTGGAAGGATCGGGACATTAAGAATATCATGATATCTCAGCATAGAAACAGTTCGGAGGTTACCGATAACACCTGCAAGTCAATAATATGAATGGATTAAAAAATTGCCGAATGCAATAGAAAATACAAAAAACAGCAAACATGATGAGTTTCTTTTATATTATCCTTGAGTCGGTGGCGAATCTCTTTAAAAAGCAACTATTATTCTTCGAGTGATTTATTAAATTTTCAATACCCCACAGTCTCTGCTGTGGGGTTTCCTCTTAATCCCCACTTTGGAAAAGGGGGGCGAGGGGGGATTTTTAAAATAATAGTTTTTTTACCTAACGATACCCCGCTGTCTCTGCGGCGGGGAGTCTTCATTTTATGTGCTTCTCTGCTTTCTTGCGGTCAGTTATATCTTTAGCAATATGAACAGTTCCGACAAGCTCTCCATTTTCATCAAATATTGGCGAGGTGGATACTTGCAGGTAGATGCCCAATTTAGGTTCAAAAAATTCTCCTGTAACCGGTTCTTTAAGCTTCATGGTTTGGTTATGAGGACATTCAGGCCAGGGCTCATTATATTCATGTACTACCTCATAACATTTTTTACCAATAATATCCTCTTTCTTTTTCTTAATGAAATCACAAAAAGCCTTATTAACCCTAACAAGATTAAAGTCTTTATCATGAATTGATATCATATCACTAATAGAGTCAAATGTTGATTCCCATTCTTTTATAGCTTTTATTTTTTCCTTTTCACTCTCTTGTAAATCCCTGAAGAAAAGAAGACTGCTGAGAGAGTCTGTCATCCTTCGGCTGATCTCCCTGAATAGTTTCTGATCGTTTTCAGTCCATATACGCTGGTGAGAACATTGGTGCATTCCAAGGAGCCATGGCTTGCCCACTTTCGGATGGATGGCAATAACAATCTGTGACTGGATAGAGAACATCTCTATTGTCGGTCCGGTCAGAGAATCACCCCTTGTGGAATCAAAGCATATAGGCACTTCTGTTTCAAGTGCATTCCGGAATACAGCGGCTTCCTCTTCCTTCATGGGCATTTCCATCTTAGCTTCAAAAAGACCGGGATATCGGGATGCCGTTCGTTCCATCGGTACCCCCCATGATGGCGCGTCAGGGTCGCATGGGTAAGCGAGCCATGTCCGGTCGCTGCCAAAAATTAAAAGCATTTCGTCCAGTACTGCTACCATCAAACTTTTTATATCCGGTGCTCTTCTTAATATACGGTTAATCCGCTCCAGATTTTCAAGGAAGAGAAGATATTCAGAACGTTCTTTTTCCAACTTTTTGCGCTCAGTGATGTCCCTGCCAATAGAAATAATATATTTTATGTTGTTCTCCTCATCTCTAATTGCAGAGGCTAAATATTCAGTTAAAACTCTTCTCCCATCCTTACAAATAAGTGAAATCTCAACTGACCCCTGCCCCTTGATTAAAATATCATTTACTGTGGCAGCTGCCTTTTCTAAATCTTCAGGACTGTAATAGGATTCAGGTGCTTTCAAATCAGCAATTTCCTCATCAGTATAACCTGTAATTTCTCTGAACTTATTATTCCAGCGAATTGCCTTTCCTGTTTTGGGATCAACGACAAAGAAAGTATCTATTTGTGCGTTTATTGCCTTTTCAGTAAATTCCTTTTCCTGACGCAGCGCCTTTTCTGCACTATGCTTATAAAGGGCCATTTCAATAGTATTATGCAAGACATAATCTGTAACTGGTTTGCTTATATATCCAAATGATCCTGTATCTTTTGCGCGTTCATATAGCTTGTTATCTGTGTAAGCTGAAAGATAAATGATTGGAACATCTCTTTTTGAGCGTATTTGTCTTGCAGTTTCAATTCCATCTATCTGACCCTGTATCATAATATCCATTAATATAAGATTCGGATTAAACTTTTGCGTCTTATCAATTGCATCTTCTCCTGAAGCTACTATGCAGGGAACATCATATCCCATTTCCTGCAATCGTATTTTTAGCTCCATAGCAATGATAGCTTCATCTTCTACAATTAATATCTTCTCTTTCATAATTATGTCACCATTGAGTCAAGTCAAAATACAGACCTACTATATAAATAGTACCATGCTATCCTGTAAACAGGCAGTTAATATTAGTAAAGAACTTGTAAACTGCTTACTTGCGATAACTTATTGATATTATTATGAAATGCTGTATTTCAATGAAGATTTAAGAATCCGCATAACAGGCAATTATCTTGCCTGCAGATAGTATATTTATAAACTCAATAATAGAGAATAATCAACGGAATACAGACTAAATCAATCTTATTGATAACTTAGAGAGTTTTTGAATTTACCGTAACTACTGATAATATATATCGGAAATCAGCAAAATACGCTCAGGATGAAGGTTTCTATTTGGTTATCGTCAGATTCTACTCTGATCAGAAAAAAAGACTCCCTCATGATACTAATCAGCAGGGATTATAATAATTGAGGATTACACCTATAAAGAGTGAATTTTGTTAGCCAGAAAAATTATTTATTACGAAAAGAATGTTTTGAAAATAATATGTATAAGGCCAAATCACGAGGTCGAATTAAATTTACTCTTCTCTATATGTTGAGAGACAACCACTGCTTCCATTAAAAAACAACAAGCATCAACACTTTCACAATTCTTACATTTCTTACATTTTGAATCCTTACTTAACAAGCAATCTAGCATTGTATTTATTTCTTCCTTTGTTTTGTTAACATTATCACTCATAACTCCAGCCATAAATAAATCTTATCATGATATAAGCTGCAAGTCAATAAAATGGAGTCTTTATATTCCATTTCCGCACAAGCTCATCAGCCATAGACGGAAACATATCTTTCAGTACCTTGTATTCCTTAAGGGCAGAGCGTCTATTTTTTAGTAATAATTTTAATATTCCAAGTCTTCGATACAGTTCCGCATCCTCCGGACTATCAATTATAGACTGTTTGTAAGACGTAATTTCATCTTTGATTACTTCTCTTAAGACCTCAACGATCCCGGATTCAGTTACAACATCTGCAGCATCCTTGCTTCCATTATTAATTGTGGTCAATCCCGGAGGAGGGGTTGTTGTCATTTTGTCAGCATGCCCTCTCCCCCCAGAGGTTGATTCCGTACCAACTCTCTCAGATTGATGTTTCATATATTGTTTCAGCATCATGTGCCTTGCAATCTTTGTTTTTATCTTATCCTCTTTTTTTATCTTTCGTAAGAGTAAAAATAATTCAGCGTTTCTGATTTAGCAACATTTTTTCAGGTACTGCTAACGGGTCTTATTTGTTTTTACGTTTTAACAGCATATCTTTCATAACTCGGAGTCATATAGAAATCCAGCATTGAACATCTGTCTATTACTCCAAAGAGCCTATTGTTTTTTGTTATGGGAATCATAGTGAAATTGTGTTCGAGCATGATCTCGATAAGTTCTTCTGCAGGCGTATCAGGCTCAGCTGTAATCGGGTTTCTTGCCATAATTCTCTCTGCTGTAAAGTTGTCCGGATCCATCCCTTCCCTTAAAGCTCCGAGGAGCTGAAATTCAGTCACAACTCCAATAACTTTCTTGTTTTCCCTGTTATCAAGTATGGGAACTCCCGGCAAGTTAGTGGCTGTTAACTTTTCAGCAATCTCTCTTCCCGTTGTTTGTGGTTCTACTCCAATTTTTTTATTTGGGAACCGGGTACAACCCATTAGCATTATGTATTTTGCTATATTCATTTTGTACCTCCTTAATTCCGCTAATTCTCTTATAAGAAATAAATTATTTCTTCTGTAGTGTGCTTATCTTCTCCTGAAGAGACTGCCACTCTTTTTTCTCCTTTCTTGTGAATAACCCTGCGGCAGAGACCGCAGGGCGTCATGGCTAAAGTTTAAACATTTTGAGTTGTTCAATGTCCTTTACTCTTCCTTGGTTTCTAATG
>JBDLIC010000076.1:0-16749 GCA_039715075.1 Nitrospirota bacterium | reverse complement strand
CTTAATCCCCCTTTTCCAAAGGGGGAGACTTGAAAGGAGAACTTTTCATCCCCGTTTACAAAACGGGGTATTCAAGTTCATTTCTTCATAAAAACATTCAAGATTAATGCTGTCTCCTTTGTTCTCATTTTTACGGGCATAATGATTCTGGGGATTCTGTATACTCACAGGATTGTCGGTCCCTTGCAGAGAGTCAGGATGTTTGCGAAAATGGTTACCGCTGGAAAGATGAATGTGATTTCCCCATACTCAAAACATGGTCTTTCAGGAGTTCGGTCTGAGCAGCAACATCCATATCACTGCGCTGAAACTCCACTCCGGCTATTGGCTCACCGATTTTAAGGGAAATTGTATGCGACCGCTTTTTGAACATTTCACGTGAGAGTAAGAGCGTTGAAATATCAGGATTGATCAGGGTAACCAGATAATACAGGAAAGAGTTTTTAGAGTTAACACATATCGGCAACACAGGCACCCCGTATTTTCGGGCTAATAATACAGGCCCCTGCCGCCAGGACCCTTCCCGAATCCCCCTTATTGTCAGCTTTGCAACACTGCCGGAAGGGAAAAATATGATCGCCCTTTCCTCTTGCAGTGCAGACCGTATCTTTTTCAGATTCTCCTTTTGCATGGAACTGGAATAAAGGTCATAAAACAGGAACAGGTCCGCCATATTTTCGACCGGTGCCAGGACATCGCTCACTATAATCCTGACGTCCCTGCGGACAGCTCCGATGGTTTTCAGTATTGAGAGCCCGTCCAGTAAGCCGAGATTATGATTCAAAACACAGATCAGTTTCCCGCTAGGAGGTATCTTCCTTATGTCCTCATCAGACACCTGACACCGGAAATCCAGATATTTAAAAACTTCGTTTATAAATTCGAGATTCTTTGAGCGGCCATGCAAATCAAAAAAAGTCTGAATTTCCTTTGTGTGTGTAATTTTCTCTAAAAACCACAGGACTGCCGGTTCAAGGAAGCCGGGAAGTTTTGTAAAAAAGTCAGGGCTCTTAAGTTCAATGGCCTTTTTTAGATCTATATCCATCTGAGTCGAAGATTAGAATATCTGGCACAGTCCCTGATAAATAATAGCACCTCATGATATATTTTTCTACTCCTGTATACAGAGGGTGAAATTATAGTACCGCCTACTCCTGAACCTGCTGTTGCCGGATCGTAGAGTTCTCCATCCGCTTGAGCCAATGCAGTGTCATATATAAAGGAAACCGGGTGATCATCACTGAGATCGTTAATGCAGAAATAAGTTTGCGTCAAAAGAGTTAATTATTTAACGTCTATAGTTCCCTGTGGAAAGATATCGAAAGCACCCTGCAATGGATGGAAACATTTATTGAATGCCCCACTCTTTCAGTTTTCTGTATAACGTCCTCAAGCCTATCCCAAGTGTCTTTGCAGCCTGAGCCTTGTTGCCGCCGGCCTTATCGAGGACATCAAGTATGGCCTTTTTTTCGATCTCCTCAAGGCTTCCTTTCGCACCGCTGTCCGCGGCCTGTCTGGCCGTACTCATGGAAAGGAAGGGCGGAAGATTTTCAACGGTTATCTGGTCTCCGATTGTCATCACAACAGCACTCTCTATGCAGTTCATTAATTCCCTGATATTACCCGGCCAGTGATAGGATTTGATCTTTTTCATTGCATCAGGAGAAATGCCTTTTATCATCTTGTGGTGTATCTCATTAAACCTTTGAAAATGATAGTCAACAATTAACGTGATGTCACCACTTCTCTGCCTTAAAGGAGGGACATCTATGGATACAACCTTCAGTCTGTAAAACAGATCTTCCCTGAACTTCTCTTCCTTTACCAACTGCTCAAGGTCCTTGTTTGTTGCCGAGATGATCCTGACATCGACACGCATGGTTTTTGTACCTCCAACACGTTCAAATTCCGACTCCTGTAAAAACCGGAGAAGCTTGACCTGAGTTGAAGGGGGAAGGTCCCCGATTTCATCAAGAAAAAGGGTGCCCCCGTCCGCAAGCTCAAACCTGCCCTTTTTCATATATAAGGCACCGGTGAACGCACCCTTTTCATGGCCGAAGAGTTCACTTTCGAGCACTCCCTCGGCAAGGGCAGAGCAGTTAACCTTAATGAAAGGGCCGGCAGAGACTTCACTGTTGTAATGAATTACATTGGCCACAAGTTCTTTCCCTGTCCCGCTTTCACCCTGTATCAGTATAGTAGCCTTTGTGGGAGCTACACGCTTGATCATCTCCATGATTTCGTTTACCTCGACAGACTTCCCGATAAGCGTGATGGCGTCATACTTTTCCTTTATCCGTTCTTTGAGCAGGATGTTTTCGGACCTTAATTTCTTTGTTTCAATTGCATTTTTTATGGTTATATCCAGTTTGTTCAGGTCAAGGGGCTTTGTCAGATAGTCATGTGCGCCTTTGCGCATTGCTTCAACTGCTGATTCAATTGTTGAAAAACCGGTCATAAAAATTGTGATTATGTCTTTTTTGCTTTCCCGGACTTTTTCCAAAAGCTCTATGCCGTCCATCTCAGGCATTTTCAAGTCGCTGAGAATAACTTCAATATCACTGTTTTCGCTGATTTGCTGAACTGCCTCCAGGCCGGTTGAAGCTGTATATGTGACATATTCATCAGACAGATACTGTGCCAGATTGTCACGGACGGACCTTTCATCATCTACAATCAGGACGGATGTTTTCATTCTGTACCCTGTTCCCTTTCCATCGGAAAAATTATTTCAAATGTTGTGCCTTTCCCGGCCCCACTTATACAGCTTATTTTACCTCCATGGCTCTCTATTATCCTCTGAACAATCGGAAGACCAAGACCAAGACCTCCCGCTCTAGTACTGTAAAACGGTGTGAATATTTTCTCAAGGTTTTTTTCCTGTATACCCTCTCCGGAATCAATCGTATTAATAATTATATGTCCGTCCCGGATAGATGTATTTATCTCAAGTGAACCACCTTCATGCATTGCCTTAAGAGCATTCTGCGAAAGGTTCATCAACACTTCCTTCATCTGTCTTGCGTCAAATTTTATCCCGGGAATATCTTCCTGTAATGACAATTTCATTGCAACACCGGCTTCTTTTGCAGTCTCAGAGATAAGGTCAGCTACTTCACGTATGACCTGGTTAATGTCATTGTCAAAAAACCTCGGTTCAGGAAATTTCGCAAACTTCACAAACTCTTCAAGTATATTGTTAATCCTGTTTATTTCAAATTTAATAAGTGACGCGGATTCATATGTGGAGGAGTCCATGCCGTCTTTTTCCGCAAATTTCTTCATAAGCATCTGTGTATTTATAGACAGTGAGTTGAGGGGGTTCTTGATTTCATGTGTAACACCGGCAGCTATCTGCCCGACCGCTGCGATCCTTTCTGTCCTTACAAGGGCGTCCCGGGTACTTCTGAGCTGTTTATTTGTCTCCTGCAGTTCGATTGTTCTTTCCCTGACCTTTTTCTCGAGTTCTTCATTGAATTTCCTGAGGAACTCATCGTTTTCCTGGAGCTTTTCCGCCATTTTATTGAAAGAGTCATAGAGCAGGCCGATTTCCGTCTTTGAATCAGTATGGACCCTTTTGTCGTATATCCCTCCGGCAAACTCAATGGTAGCATTTGATAATCCTATCAGTGGCTGGACAACACGCTTTATAAGAAACCTGTGTCCAATGTATATGGCAATCCCGCCTAATGCAACGAACACCAGATAAAGGAACAGGATCCTCCACATTTTTGAAAGGGACTCCTCTTCCCATTTTTTTATCTTTGCGAAATGTATTCTGTTCATTAATGAGATATTATCTTCAATAGCATATGCGAACTCTTCCAGAGACATGAAGGCATCTTTGTCAAAAGTGCCTTTATGTGCATACTCCTTAAAAAGTTCAAGAATCTGCTTCTGGTCCTGTATGTCCTTATATATTTTGTCCAGCAATTCTAATTCTGCATTTGGTCCTTTATGTTCATCATCTTCTTCATTCTCCCTGTATTGCAATACTTCCTGGTCCAGTTTATTTAAAAGTCTTACAGCTTTTTCAGCATATACCTCGTCAGGATCAATAAGAAAGTGATGTATGGCAATAAGGAATTGAAAAGAGTCGGCATGTATAACATCCACAGCCATTATATGTTCACTCATTTCCTTGGAATTTTTAACGTTGTGCAGTATATCTTGTGCAAGGAAAATACTACCCCCTCCGACAACAATAACCATAATGAATGCAACTGTATTTATAAGTGTTATATTTTTCCCGAGCTTTTTAAGCATATCTTTATTATATAACTACTTATACCATAATAAAATCCATAAGGAAATTCCCCATAAGCAGTTAAGGAGAGGTGACAATGTAATTCTGAAGTCCGTTGAGCAGGCTTTTTTGCATCTTGAAAATATATGTATGACAATGTTGACCTGCTTATGACAGAAGAATGCAACTATCTCATTTAAAGTTTTTTTCTGTTTTTTGGAAAATGCACTTCCTCGCATTCCGGACAATAACTTTGCGTAATCTCAGCTTTTTCTTTTTTATAATTATAAATAATCAGATTTCTTCTGCAATATCCGGCAAAGCAAATTTCCGGATTTTCCAATATCTGCTTGTCAGGTTTCTAATAATGTGCATTCTCTATGTGATAATTTCAAGAATGACGGCAAAGGCAGGGAAAACCGTGAATTTCGATTATTTGTAAGCAGGCTGTTGAAAAAATCAATGAATAGGCTGCAATTGCTATCCCGATAATTGGGGACAAAATATCGGACGACAAAGCAATCCAAATTGGTAGCAGAAAGATTGCCCGGGGACAGTCTCTTTAGCAATATCAGTCCTGGTAATAGGGTCACCATTTTTATGATTTTTCAACAGCCTGTTACTTGGTTTATTAACTGTAAGCAGCATTTTCTGTTGTTTCTTTATTTGAATTTATCGCATTTTTCAAACTTATCATCAATTGGTCTAAATCAATGGGTTTTACAAGAAAACCATTAGCACCATTTTTCATTGCTGCACAGACATTTTGAGGGGCTGCCGCGGTGATGATAATCATGGACACATTCTTGTTTGCTGAGCGTATTCTGCTGATAAGGTCAATTCCATCCATCCCCGGCATCTTAAGGTCACAAAGTATGACATCAAGGTCCCTGTTGTTCGTTACCATATCTATGGCTTGAATGCCGTCATAGGCCTGGTATGTTGTATAGCTATCGGAGAGGTATCTGGCGAGTCCCTCGCAGATCACCTTCTCATCATCTACTATTAATATGGACGGTTTCATATGAAAATCCCTTTTCTGCAATTACTATAGTCACCGCATTATTACCGGCCTATATCATTTATGTTTGCATCGTATATACGCAAAAGACATACCAGCAAGAGTAATCATTAAAAATCATAAGGTTACATTGAGGAAAGCAGAATAGAATTGTCATATTGGCAAAGGCTATGCCAAACTGGCAGCATTATCCAGCACCCTGCATGACGGATTCTCTTTTAGTGTTTAGATTGCAACCGCACAAAATTTGGATTAAACGGGCAGGGAATTAGCCCTTATCTTTTTTGAAGTTTTGTGGGAAGTGCTTTCTCTCACATTCCGGGCAGTAGCCATGAGTGATTTCAGCTTCAGAGTGGTCACGGATGTATACATCAACGTGGTTCCAGTTTCCATGATCATCACGAATCTTGTTACAAGAAGAACAGACAGGCAGAAGTCCTCTCAATGTCTTGACTTTGCTAAGGGCTTCTTTTAAATCTGCAATCAGCTTCTCTTTTTCCTTTTCCACCTGCTGCCGCTCGGTAATTTCTTTTTCCAGTTGTTGATTCTTATCGGATAATTCCGCGGTGCGCTCTTCTATCCGCCCTTCCAGACCGTGGTAAGCCTCTCTCACTTCCTCTTCCGCTTTCTTGCGCATTGAAATATGCCGAGTCAACGGACGCAGCAAAAAGAAATACAGAAAGGGTGATAAAATCATGACAAGCATGGAAGAATCTAAAATTGCCGTAACCAGATCAGAACCAGGCGACAGCGCTGAAAGAAAAAGCATTACAATCACTTCAGCAAAGAATATCACGATAAAAACAACGAACAGTATGTAAAAGGGAGACCTGTCAATTATGGACAATTTATTTATCTCTAAAGCATCAGTTCCCCTGTCTGCCCTGAATAGGACCGCAATTGTTATTATAAAAAAAGTGAATACCATAACAAATGATATTATGGAAGCATTGAAGGCCGCACTGTTCAATGCCATATTTCTTTCGGTAATGTCATAGTAAACCTCAAATGCTCCGATAAACTCATCGTTCCTTATTATTGGTACATACGTTTCAACTACATCAACATCTACAGTTCGGTCTTCAAGTGTTTTCGTGCCTTTTTTAACTATCTTGGTATATCTGCTTCCCTTGGCAACAATTTCAAAAAAGTATGGCTTCCTGTTTATTTTGCCTATATCCTGCGGATCAGTAGAAAATATTATCTCTCCATTTTTTGAAAAGACCTTTATTTTTTCTAACTTAAAATTTTCTTTTACTTTTTCTGTAATCTCTGTAAATTCGCCGGGTTTGTTTAATTCATTATTATTGGAAACAACTATTGACAATAAGTGGTCAGCAACACGCACAGCGTCTTCTTCGGTATCCTGAACCAGCAGCTGGCGGAAAGAAGGAAATATTACATAAATGTTTACCAGGGGATATATGATTGCGACAACAAAGGAAATGATAAAAATATATTTTAACGTTTTTTTATAAATCATTATGCATGACCAGTCTTTTTAGTTTACAACTTACATAGTAATTATAGTACATATATGGGGAGGTATAAAACGGCTGCTTTCTAAAAGCCCCCGAGACATCCGGTAAAGTTAAGATTTAACACTTCTCAGGCCTGGCATATTCATTACGCATGAAAAAAGGAAACAAACGGATCAATAAAACAGGATATTCATTAGCCAGTAATAACAGGAAGGATTTCATCTCTCCTTTGAAGTCTCCCCCTTTGGAAAAGGGGGATTAAGGGGGATTTTACGAATAATTTCTTTAAAAAACCGTTCAAGGACTTAATCTGTCCGGAACCGGCTGCAATACTATTTACAGCCGGCTTTTGGTTAAGACGTTATTTCTTGACTCCATCCAACAGTACTAAACTGAATCTCTCATGCTGGAATGAGTGTACCTCGGGAAAATGTTTATACAGCCATCCCCACTCCCCTGATGGAGGAAATAATTTTTTGCCATTCTCACTGATCATAACCCCAACAGCAGGATTCCCGAGATTATTTGAAGCCGACGTAATAATCTGTCCACTCATCTTGAAATCAGGCAGGAACG
Source organism: Nitrospirota bacterium (assembly GCA_039715075.1). Classification (GTDB taxonomy): domain Bacteria; phylum Nitrospirota; class Thermodesulfovibrionia; order UBA6902; family UBA6902; genus JBDLIC01. The sequence continues at coordinate 9,425 of JBDLIC010000076.1, read as the reverse complement.
GCCCTGCCTTTATTGTCAGGCCTGAACCTTCGATTGTGAACTCTTCACCAATATTTACAGTATAATCTTTTTTCGTGTTCTCTTTTTTATCCTGAACACTGAATTTTACCGCCACCCACAGTTCTTTTACATCAGGGGGGACTACAACCTGATGTTCTGTTTTCACATCCATGCCGCCATGGCCACCGGCCCCCTGGGTATCAACTATCGGTCCAACAGGCGCCGAACTCTGTACTGCGGCCGGCGTTTCTTCCTTTTTCTGGCATCCCCAGGATGCAAAGACAACTGTTATTGCCAAAACTAACAACAATACTTTTTTCATGATTTTTCCTCCTGATATCTCTGTTGGACATCTGTTTTCAGATTTTTAATTTTCTTACAAAATTTTTATGGCGGAGAGGCAGGGATTCGAACCCTGGGTGAGGTTTGACCCCCACAACCGCTTAGCAGGCGGCTGCCTTCAACCGCTCGGCCACCTCTCCAGCTTAAGATAACATTGAATCCGGACAATGCCGGTATCCGGCAATCCATCCGGAATATTCTTATATCTCAGTCAACTATGAATATTACCCAAACAGGGTTTGATTTGTAAAGTATATGGGGTATAAGGAGCCTGTCAGACTTAGGGAATCGTCACGAAAAATGGATAAATTTAGACCAGGGTTTCATGGTTTTGAGGCGAATAATAGAGCTATCTAACGAAAGACCATGGAAATCTGGGCAAATTTAGCAATTTTGCAGTAGATTACTTCCTAAGTCCGACAGGCTCCTAAAGCAGATATTCTGCGAGGTTTATATTGTACTCGTTTGGGTCGAGTGTTTTTTGAATAGTCCGTTTATAGCTTCCATCATCGTTCTTTTCCAGAAGGTCCACTACTGTAGTATCGGTTTTCATCCCTGAACTATCAGCTATTATGAGTATGTTCGGTCTGTCAGAAGACCCAGGATCACGATTATTATCAAAGACTAGGCCCAGCTCTTCTGTATCCAGCATTACGAGACAGCCTATTGGATAAACACCTATCATCTGGATAAATGCCTTGAGAAGGCAGGGATCAATCCTTTTGCCGCTTTGCTCAACCAGAAGACCCAGCACTTTGTCAGGAGGAATTGCTGTTCTCGAATACACTCTCGACGAGGTCATCGCATCATACTGGTCTGCGATTGCTATTATCCTGGAGAAAAAATCAAGTGACATCCGGCTTTCCAGCTTCGGGTACCCGGAGAGATCATAATTAAGATGGTGTTCAAATGCCGTTATCGCCAGATTCATTGAGGACTCGTTAATGCCCTTGAGTTTCAGAACTGTCACCGCACCCCATTCCGGATGAAGTTTCATTGTTTTCCAGTCAATGTCCGAAAGAGCAGAGGGTTTATTCAGGATTTCGAGTGGTATCTTTATCTTTCCAATATCATGGAAGAGTGCTGCAAGTCCAAGTTCAGCAAGGTTCTTTTTCGATAGTCCCAGCTTATGTCCAAATGCTATGGCCAGTATGCTCACATTGACCGAATGATGGTAAGTATAATCATCATAATCCTTTAAAGTAGTCATTCCGACAAGGATTGATCTTGACTCATCCTCAAGGATCTGGTCTGTTATTGTCGCTATCACCCTTTTTGATTTTTTCAGATTAATCATCTCCCCGGACTCTGCTCTCTTCAGTAGACCTTTTGTTATGGATACAGCACTGGAATATGTCCTTTTAATCTGCTTCTTTTTATTACTGCATTCCGTGTCTTCCTTGATTTCCTGCAGTTCCTCTATTTTTATGTGAGGCACATTTACGAGCTCGTCGCAAAGTGTCTGAAAAGGCATATCAGATGGTCCTGCTACTTTTATTGCATTCAGCAGGCCCTTAATATTCTCCTCATCCATCGTGTCTTCGAATATGATCGTACCGAGTCCAAGTTTTTTGAATTCCGCAATTATAAAGTCAAAATTAGTACTATACTCAACTGTATACCTTACCCTGCTGCCGTTTAAATGAAAAAATTCTTCTATAAGCCTGAGTGTAATTTTTTCTGAAGATATTAATGGATTGATGACATCAAGGAGTTTATGGATTGATTGAACTACTGCCACATTATTTACATCGTGCAGCTGGGTTGTCCTTATAATGATAGCCAGATGGTTTACAACATCTTTGGCCCTCTCTTCTAAATCTTTTTCTCTCATGTCCGTAGTAATCATTCTAGCCTTTCAATTGCTTCAGGGCAGCACTGGAGAGTTCCCTTAAAACCCTGTTCTTGGATTTGCCGGCTATTTCAAGCGATTTAATTGCATCTATGTCTTTGACCAACCCAAGTGCATAAGCTGCGCATGCCCTGTTCTCATCATTTTTTGCCCTCTTAAAGAACTTCTTCGTATTCAGCGTCTTAATGAGAAAATCTTTTACATCCTGCTCCTGCCATCCTGCAATAATCCTGTAAAACTCCTTCTTTTCAGAGAAATCTTTTTCAGAAAAGTTCTTCTTTGATAATTCGGAAAGCAGCAATTTCCTGGCATCCCCTGTTTTTGTATTGCCAAGTGTCCTTGCTGCGGTTAACCTGACGGATTTATCATTATCAGTTAATGTACTTTCCAGATATCGTATCGTCCTGGAACTCCTGATATTTCCTATGGCAATTATCACTTCTTTTCTCACCCTATGGTCTGAGTTGGAAAGGGTTTTCACGAGAAGAGCGATAGAATCCGGATCTGCGATTTCCCCGAGAACATGGGCCACGTTTTTCACCACATGCCAGCTGCTGTCTTGCAGTCCTTTTGCGACTTCATTAATGTCCTGCTGTCCCAGTTGCACAAGCACATCAATAACAAGATACCTGCCCTTTATCGTTTCTAACTTCCCCAGAAGATATATCAGGGAACTGATAGACCGTTCGTCCATATGACCCGCAAATGCCAGAAAGCCTTCTTTATCTATATCGGATGGGTTATCTAAAGGTTTGCTCAGCTTCTCAATCAAGTGCCTGCTGTTAATTTTGTCATAGACAGTCTGCAGACTTCGTTTGCCTTCAATTCCGCGGTTTTCATCTTCAGCCATACTTTTTAATTTATTCAGTATATATGATGCCTTCCCGAAATCTGATTCCTGAATGCAGTAATCTATACTCTCTATAATAATATCTATGATTTCCCTGGCATAATTTGTCTCCTCAGTATGATATAGAGACTCAAACAGAATTATTATGATTTTCTGCAATTTCGGCTGATTCTGTTTCTGCATCTCATCGGCCAGATACCGGAAGTCACTCTCAGTCAACTCAACCTGTATCACCGCTTTTTCCGGCTTCTTTTTCAGTGCATCCTTATGGGCTGACAAAACTTTTTCGTCCGATGATTGACTGTCAGAAGTAACTTCCCAGTTGCCCAGAAAATCCTGGTCAACAAAATATTTCAGATTTTTGAAGTCTCTATCCCATAACAGTGTCACAATATCGTCATCAGGGGCATCCGTCTCAAAATCAATATTCAGAATATTTATAAATTCCTCAAGCTCCTGCTGATCTATCCCGTTCATAAAAGATATTTCTCTTATTCCGTCCTTAAAAAAGAAGAACGCCAGATTATCATCTTTGTCAGATTTGTGGTAAACCTGCTGGTCTTTGTAGAGAAGGGAGTTCATAGTCACCTTGAATGCAATGTCTCTATGTACATTAAAGAAATCATTGAATTTTTCGAATATTCCCGCAGATGCATTAATATGCATGGGATTGTTTGCAGGATACATTCTCATCAGTTTTTTTGCCTTTAGTATGCCTTCAACGATATCTTTTGCAGAGGCAACATCTTTCTCTAAAGACTCATTCAAGCATAGTTCCCCTGATTGCATAGTACTATTAAGTCGGATTCAAATGCTATTTTCTTTAGTTAACAATGAAATTGTGATTATTCAGGGAAGTTGCCATGAAATAGGGGGGTGTATTTTCGTTAATTACTCGAATAGAAATGTTTTCATGAAAAATGAACTTGAATACCCCGTTTCACAAAAAGGGATGAAAAGTTTTCCTTTAATATCTCCCCTTTGGCAAAGTCGAATTGACCCTCGTGAGACCCGACTCGGGGGGGATTAAGGGGATTTTTTAATTATAACACCGAAAATATATTTCCAGCCTGTCATATACGTCTATACAAAAACAAATATTAAATATTGCATACTGCTATATAACAGCACCACAGACTCAGAGGCAGCTATTTTTGCTCACTAACTAATTTCTCAATTGTTTTCTTAAGTTCACTGAGATCTGACGATTTCACAATATATGCCTCGGATGCCCACACTGCAAAATCATCCCTGTAATCATATGCGGTTGACATGATAATAGGAATATCCGGACGCTGTTCCTTCATCTTTCTTAACAGACTGATCCCATCAATATCGGGCATTAAAATATCCAGTGTTACAATGTCAGGATTCTCTTTCTCAAACATCTCCAGTGCATCCTTGCCCGTACTTGCAATTACCACATCATACCCTTCTTCTTCCAGTTCTTCCTTGTACAGCCGCTGTATATTTAGGTCATCATCAACAATAAGAAGCTTCATTTGCTTTCTCCTTTCTTAATACTAATATTTATAATTATTTCTTTGACTATCAATTTTTCAAATTACCGGCCCTCCAACGGCAGATATATTCTAAAAGCCGTCCCTCCCCCCCATGCACTTTCAACCTTGATTTTTCCATTATGCTCCTGAATGATCTTGTGTGTTACCGCAAGCCCCAGTCCTGTACCCGCAGTCTTTGTCGTAAAGAAAGGATTGAATATATTCTTAAGGTCCTCCTCTTTGATGCCGCAGCCAATGTCCATAATTTCGATAACCGCATCATTGCCTTCCAGTCTGGTCCTTACGGTGATATTGCCTTGATCAGTGGCCTGATTGGCATTCGAGATTATATTAAAGACAGCCTCATTAATTTTATCAGCATCTATTTGAGAAATTATCGGAGAATCGAACAGCTCCATTACTATCCGGTTCTGTTTCTGGTTTATTTCCGGTGTAATAAATGTAACTATACTGCTAACCATCTCATTTATGTCCACACTACTTTTTACTATCCTTGAACTCTTTACAAAGCCGAGAATTTCCTTCAGGATGTTTTCGAGTCTGGTTACTTCGTTTACAATAATCTTTGCATACTCCTTTGTATCATCAGTAAGTTTTTTCTCAAGCCTCCGAGCAAATCCCCCAATGGAAATAAGAGGGTTCCTTATCTCATGCGCAACCCTGGCAGCCAGTTCACCGAGAGCAGCCATTCTTTCCGAATGTACGACCCTCTCTCTGAGAGTACGAAGTTCCGTAATGTCTCTGGAAATATGTACGGTCCCTACGAAGGTGCCGGAGGAATCAAATATCGGTGAATTTGAAACAACAAATGTACCTCCAAGGTGGGGGTCTTCAATTTCACCAACAAAGGGCTTCTTGAAATTCAGCACTTTGGAATGAGGACATTTTTCCCATGGCTCTTTTTTGCCATGAAATATTTCGTAGCATTTTCTCCCTACAATTTCTTTTTCCGGTTTTCCAATTTTTCTCACTACAGCCTGGTTTATTCGTTTGATCGTACTGTCATTGTCAGTATAGTAGACCATGTCTGAAATTGACTCAAATATGTTTCTCAGTTCTGATTGGGCAAGGGTAACGTTCTCAAAAAGCCTGGCGTTCTCAATAGCTGAAGCAATATGGCTCGAAAATCCCATCAAAAACTGCAGGTCTTCGTCTTTTATCGGCCTGCCTGTAAACAGGTTATCGACCCAGATTAATCCGATCACGTTGTCTCGCGACATAAGAGGTACTACTCCAAATGCATCGGCCCCAAGCATCTGGATGAGATAGGGAGTTACAGCCGGTTCGTTCTTTGCATTCTGGATATTGAACGGTCTTTTTTCCTTTATGCACCTGCAAAGAATACAGTCCCCGCCCAGGTTGATGCTCAGGCACTGGCTAAGTTTGTCAAGGTGGGAGTCAAGGTGAAACGGACTGCTTTCGATTTCTTCTATGATGGCTCCCAGACTCTTACCTTCCATGGCAAGCCATATGTCTTTCGCTTCTTCGGGGCTGGCAGGTCCGACACCCATGGTCCCCTTTAGAATATTCTCTGCTTCATCATTAAGAAAAAGTATCGCCCTGTTAAAGCCAAGCCCATCGCCCATTGTAACTACCGTAAGGACCATTTTTAGCAGTTTGTCCAGTTCCAGGGTGCTTCTTACGACAGAATTAATGAAGAACAGTCTCGACAGTTCCTGGTTCTTTCTTATCAGTTCCTTTTCGACCAGCTTCTTTTCAGAGATATCTCTGGATATTCCGCTTATCCCCATCACATTTCCCGATGAGTCAAGAATAGGTGAAAGTGTAAGGCTGACCTCTATAAGCCTTCCATTCTTTGTCTGCCTTATTGTTTCCAGGTTCCTTAAAGTCTCTTTGTTCCTTATCCTCTCAATAAAATTCTTTTCTTCTTCCACCAGAAACTGAGGGACCATGGGGAGAAATCTGTCCATGACTTCGTCTTCCGGGTATCCGTAGATATTCTCCGCCCCTTTATTCCATGAAATAATTATCCCGTCGGTGTTCGATGTTATAATGGCATCCGCCGAGTCATCAATCAGGCTTTTCAGATAATCCTTTGTCTGTGTAACTTCTTTTTCTCTGTCCAGTTCCGCGCGGTAAAGTCTGGCATTTTCAATAGCGATAGATGAAGCAGAGGCAAAGGTCATCAGAGAATTCAGATCATCAATCGTAAATGTGGTTACACCCCATTCATCCTTTTTATCATAAAGCCCCAGTGTACCGATAATATGGTCGCCGATAGTCAGGGGCACACAAATAACCGAAGTCGAATCAATCCCCGGTACACGCAGATTTTCTGGCATTTTCTTAGTGTCATCAATCAGCATTGGTTCCCCCGTCAATGCTACATTACCTGATACTCCCTCACCAATGCAGAGGTCCATTTCATCTTTGAACTGCTCCGGTAATCCGTGAGAAGCTTTTATCTGAAGGCTCTCTCCATCAAGAAGCCTGAGGACACAACCCCTTACATTAAAAACCTTGGATACCTCTTTACAGATATAAGGCAGGAGGTCATCGATATTCAGGATGGATGTGATGGCTTTTCCGATTTCATGTATCACCTTCAGCTCATCAAGCTGTGTTTTCACACTCCTGTAAAGCTCCGCATTATATATGGCAGCACAGATGTGGTGAGATATTATTGTAATAAGATCAATTTCTTCCCTGGTATACTCATAGGGTTCTCTTTTCTGCACCATTAAAATACCGGTGACTGCATTGTCCCTTATAATAGGAACTGCAAGCAGTGAAAGCAGACCATTGGATTCAGGGTTGACAATAGACTTGAGGCGGGGTTCTTTTCTTATATCATCGACAACAACAGGCTTAAGGTCCTTAAAAATGGTGCTGACGGCATCATCATCATTCTTGAGGCAGAATACATTGACAGGCTTACTGCCGGAACCCCTGGAAGATTCAATGCATACAATTTTCCCTTCCGGTTTAATAAAGCAGACCGAGCAACGTTCCATGTTAAGTGTATTTGCAACGGTTTGCGTGATTATATCGAGGATCTCCCTGAGTTCAAGGGTGGAACTCGCTATTTGAGCCACCTTTATCAGAATCTCCGATCTCAGAGACATCTCTTTATCATGCCTGTTTTCTGTTGCTTCAGCCATAAATAAATTAAATCTCAGCTTCCCTCATAAATTTCGCCGCCTCTTCAGGCGCTGTCGGATTAATATAAAAACCGGACCCCCACTCAAATCCGGCGATTTTTGTCAGTTTCGGCAGTATTTCAATATGCCAGTGATAATAATCATTCTCCTCATTTTTGAAAGGTGATGTATGTATCATCAGGTTGTATGGGGGCAGGTTAAGAACTTTATCAATCTGCTTTAAAGTCAGCTGGAGGATTTGGGCCAATAAATTGAAATTACCGTTTGGCATATAACTGGATTCATGTCTTTTTGGCAAAATATGAGTCTCAAATGGTGCCCGCGGAGCAAAAGGCGCAATAGAGATAAAGTCTTCATTTTCGGAGATCACCCTTGTTTTGCTTGCACTTTCCTGACGTATTATATCGCAAAAAATACATCTTTCTTTATAGTTATAATACTGTTTAGACTGATCAATCTCCTCCCGCACCAGGTCCGGAACAATAGGGAGGGCTATAAGTTGTGAATGTGTATGTTCGAGAGATGCACCTGCATCATCACCTTCATTTTTAAAGACAAGAACATATTTGAGGCGTCTGTCTTTTTTGAGGTCTGCGATCCTGCTATGAAATGCCATCAGTGCATCCTCAACTGATTTTAGAGGCATTGTCGAAAGGGTAAGGTTGTGGTCAGGGTTTTCAACTACTACTTCGTGTGCCCCAACCCCGTTCATTTTATCAAATATACCCTCACCCTCCCTGTTCAACTCTCCCTCAATGTTGAGGGCCGGGAATTTATTCGATACAACTCTCAGGGTCCAGCCTGAAGTATTCGGTTTATTCTTGTCAGGTCTTAAAGCCAGGATTTCAGGCGGGGTAGTATGTTCGTTACCTTCACAGAATGCACAGAAACCTCCTTTTTTGGCAGATACTCTCATGCCAAAATCAGAGGGGCGTTTTCCCCTTTCTACAGAAATAATAACCCATCTTCCGGAAATAGGGTCTTTTCTAAGCTCAGGCATTTAAACCTCCAAATATATCGTTGTGTATATTGCTGTATTTAAGGTTATATGATAATTCCAGTAATTAAGGTCCTTATCAAAAGGCAAAAAATCTTACCTGTCTGAACGAGGGCTGTCCCTTTAGCTGTAAAGACAGTTCAATCATAATGAAATTTACTGACTCATCAGAATTAAGTATTTTTTATTAATCAATTTTAAATAAATATTATATCATTAATTACGCTATAATTTGCCATGAAACCATCTTTCCATACAAAGCTTTTCAACCCCCCTTTTAAAGACCCTGGGCTTTACGTCAGACTTCTAAGAGAAGGGCAGGCTTTAATGTTTGATCTCGGATCAACTGAAAACCTTTCAACAAGAGATATTCTTAAAACTACAGATATTTTTGTAACACATAACCATATTGACCATTTTATTGGTTTTGACAATGTCTTAAGGGTAAGCCTGAAAAGAGAAAGTCCTGTCAATTTTTATGGTCCAAAGGGTTTTATCAGTTGTGTGGAGGGTAAACTGAGAGGTTATACATGGAACCTTATAAGTGATTATCCACTTCAGATCAATGTCTCGGAAGTTGATGGAAACCTTATTAAAAAGGCAGTATTCAGAGCAAGAAACTCATTTCAGCGGGAAGACCCAGAGACGGCCCCTTTTAAAGGCATCCTGCTGGCAGGATCCTTTTTCAGGGTCTCAGCCGCAATCCTGGACCACCAGGTCCCCTGTCTGGGATTCAGCC
>JBDLIC010000075.1:0-17049 GCA_039715075.1 Nitrospirota bacterium | reverse complement strand
CGATTGACGATTGACGATTGACGATTGACGATTGACGATTGACGATTGACGATTGACGATTGACGATTGACGATTGACGATTGACGATTGACGATTGACGATTGACAAACTTTTTTTACTTCGTAAATCGCTATTCGTCAATCTCTTTCAGAACTTTTGAAAATATTCTAAGAAAGCACCTACACCTTCCCGACAGGGGCCAGATACATTACAAACTCATCCGTACCGTCTACCTTTAACAGTTTGTCCATAAGTGCCTGGTTATATGCAGCCACAGCACAGGTGCCGGCATTGATTGCTTCGCAGGCGAGATACAGGTTCTGGCATACATGACCCGCATCTATTGCTATCACCTTATGGGCCGCAATATCATACCTCCATTCCATCCTGTAAGGTACGACTGTCCAGATAAATGTCACTGCTGATTTTCCGGTAAACGGCTGGCCCAAGGCCGCCTCAACAATGTTTTCCTGCAGGTTTTCATCCTTATGCTCAAGCACAAGCTGATGCTCCAGGGGCAGATACCGGTAGACCCCCTTTTCAAGCCCGGTAACATTAAACACACAGAGATAGGTTTCAAAGGAGTGGCGGCAGCCGGCTGAAGGCACCGTACGATAGGCCGTTCCCTCACCGACCCTTCGGCTTATACCCTGCGTGGCCCAGAGCAGAAAAGAGAGCTCCTCGACATTCAGGGGCTGAGACTTGAACTTTCTATGACTGCGTCGTCTGCTGATTGCGGATACAAGGTCAACAGGCGGTATGCTTTTCCACTCCTTTTCTTTTAAAAGGTCTATCCTCTGAGTCTCCTCAGAAAACGGTTTCTCTACCAGTGGGACCTTTATTCCTCTTGACTGATCGGTCTGGTAAAAATCAATCGTTAGACGCACACTGTCTTTCAGGAAATATCTATACTGTTCAATCATCTTTTTATCCATAGGTCTGCTCCTTCTTTAAGTCCAAAGAATTAGAGACTATATCTATATCGTACTACCCGCTTGTCCTCAATCGATGAACAGGGTTTATAATTAATTGTTGTATTATAAAATCAAAATCATATGATATGTACCTAAAAGTGTATAATATATTCTTTGTGCTACAGAAAAAAGCTGCTTTATCTGTATAAATAAGTACTAATCAGACAGGAGAATTTAATGCCAAAACTTGGAAAAGTGAATAAACCCGAGATCTCAAAATATAAAGACAAAAAAAAGATATACTTCGTAAAAAACCTATATCTCCCCCAGAATGCCACAAAAGAATACAAGGCAATCTTTTTCCGGTACTGGGATGAAGTAAAGGAGCACCTGGCCAAACTTGAAGCTGCCGGAAAAGTGTCAAAGATTTTCTGTGAAAGTATATATATGAGCGGCGAAGAATCTATGAAAGTAATAAATTCCATGAATACACGCCTGGAAAAGATCATAAAGGATAAAATTGACGCCGGAGGGGAAATGATCCCGCTTGAAGACAAGGAAATATTCGGGGCTTATGTTGACTGGAACAACTGCCTTATGCTTGTCAGAACCCCCGGCGTTTATGAAAAAATACATGATTTTTTCAAAGAAACAATTGAAAACAGGTTCAAGCATATCCGTTCAGTCCTCAAGGAAAATATAAAAGATGCTGAAGCAGGCCTGCTAATCATGCGTGACGGGGACCAGGAGCTTCTTAAGCTGCCGGACGATATTGAGTTTTTCTACATCACACCTCCGGCATATGAAGACCTCCGGCAATTCATAAGCGACAGCACCAGCGGCAAAGAATACTGGAGATCGTGACAAATACCTTATGTAGGGGCAGGTCTTGCGCCTGCCCTTATCTGCCTGCCAGACTGAAATTCAACCTTTTATAACCTGCCAATGAACAAATCTATTTCCGTCATAAACAGATCCTTTGAAACCAGAAACGCATCATTATGGTCGCCCTGCATTTTTACGAATTTCTTTGGTTCACCTGCGTTATTGAACAATCTCTCTCCATGCTCAAAAGGTACAACCTCATCATTCACACTGTGAAAGATTAATTTTGGCAGATCTATATCTTTGATCTTTGACAACGCATCAAACCTGCTCTTATAAACAAACCCCGGAATAAACGGTGCTACCTTTTTTGCCATGTCCGGCACAGATGTAAAGCTGCTCTCGACAATGATCCCTCCAAGCTTTTGTTTAGATGCAAGATCAATGATAACAGCACCTCCAAGGGACTCTCCATAACCTATAATACTCCGGGGAGAAACCTTCCTGTCATTTACCATATATTCATATACAGCTTCGGTATCAAGGTAAAAACCATTCTCTGACGGACGGCCTTCACTCATACCGAACCCCCTGTAGTCAAATATCAGCACATCCAGATTGAGGCGGTTCAGCATCATGATCTTTTCAAGACGGTAGCTTATGTTCCCGCCGTTGCCGTGGCAAAAAATAATAACAGCCCTGGAACTTTCTGATGGTATAAACCAGCCGGAGATCCTGGTCCCATCCTTTGTCGTGAAAGTCAGGTCCTCATAATCAAGGCCTATGTCCCGGGGCGTGTACTCAATAGACGTAAAAGGATAGTATGTACTTTTGTACTCAAGAAACCGGATAAACAAAAAAAGGAGAAGCAGCGCAGCAATAATTATAAGAATAGCTTTCATCCCAAAGTTCGTCATTCGTCATTCGTCATTGGTAATTCGTAATTATTTTTCAATTCAGGGTATTACCTTGTTCAGCGGATACTCAATGATCCCCTCTGCTCCGACTGACCTGAGCTTTGGAATGAGGTCACGCACGATTTTTTCATCAATGATAACTTCAAGAGCAAACCATCCTGTATCGGAAAGCTGTGATATGGTGGGTGAATGCATTGAAGACAGAAGGGTCATTACCCGTTTAAAAGATTTGTCCGGAACATTCATCTTGAGGCCGACTTTTTCTTCTGCCGCCAGCGCCCCCTTCAGGAGAAGGACTATATTTTCCATTTTCTTTTTTTTCCATTTGTCCTTCCATGCCTTTTTATTTGCGATAAACCTTGTACTGGATTCAAGTATTGTCTCGACTATTCTCAGGTTATTCGCCCTCAGGGATGAGCCTGTTTCAGTCAGTTCTACAATTGCGTCACAGAGGTGAGGCGGCTTTACTTCCGTTGCTCCCCATGAAAAGTCTATATCAGCCTTTATGCCGTTTGATTTGAGATACTTCTTCGTAAAACCGACCAGCTCTGTTGCAATGCGTTTTCCCTGCAGGTCTTTTACTTTTTTTATCTTCGAGTCTTTCGGCACTGCAATGACCCACTTTACAGGTCTGAGGCCGCCCTTTGCATAATTAAGCTCCGCAACCTCTTTAACATCAGCGCCCTGTTCCAGGATCCAGTCCTTTCCGGTAAGCCCTGCATCAAGCACCCCGTCATCAACATACTTCGCCATCTCCTGCGCCCTGATAAGCATGGTCTCTATCTCAATATCATCAATCTCAGGGTAATAGGAACGAGAACTGACAGATACGTTGTACCCTGCTTTTTTAAAGAGTTTAAGTGTTGATTCCTGAAGACTGCCCTTGGGCAGCCCGAGTTTTAAAACTTTTTTCATTTCGTATCATTGCTCCTTTTTCGATTCTTCTTCTGCTTTTGACTTATTAATAATACAAGCAGACTTCAAATTATTCAAACTCAAAGCACCAGCAACCTTTAGCTTGCAGTTTTATTCAATTTTTCTTCCTTATGCGCACAGTATTCCCATGGGCCTCCAGCCCTTCAACATCAGCAATAGTCTCAACTGTCCCGGCAAGCCCCATAAATCCCGACTTCGTAGAATTTAAAAGGCTTGTCCTCTTTATGAAATCATAAACCCCGAGGGGAGATGAAAATCTCGCAGTACCTCCTGTTGGAAGGGTGTGGTTCGGCCCTGCCGCATAATCTCCAAAAGGCTCGGGCATCCACTGTCCCAGAAAGACCGCGCCCGCGTTTCTTATTCCAGGAAGCAGCGCCGCCGGTTTCCGGGTCATTATCTCAAGATGCTCCGGGGCTATCACATTTGCCATGTCAACCGCTTTCTTCAGGCTCCTGGTAATAATTATTGCCCCGTATTTTCTGAGGGACTTTCTGACTATTTCTCTCCTCTTTAAAACCTTCAGCTGTTTCGCAAGCTCAGACCTGACTTCTTCTGCGAGTGTCTTTGAATCAGTGATTAAAACCGAAGAAGCCATTTCATCATGCTCGGCCTGACTAAGCAGGTCAGAGGCAATAAATTCAGGGTTAGCCATACTGTCAGCGATAATTAGTATTTCACTGGGGCCTGCCACCATATCAATACCTACCTCTCCAAAGACCATCTTCTTTGCGACCGCCACATAAATATTACCCGGCCCAACGATTTTGTCCACTCTCTTAATTGTTTCAGTGCCATAGGCCATGGCAGCAACGGCCTGCGCTCCCCCGATCCCGTATACTTCTTTTACACCAAGCAGTTTGACAGCTGCAGCAACATGCGGATTAATCTTCCCTTCAGAATTCGGGACACACAATGCAATCTCGCTTACCCCGGCCACCTGCGCCGGGATGACGTTCATCAGAACAGTTGATGGATATGCCGCCTTACCACCCGGAACATAAACGCCGACCCTCTTTAGGGGCCTTATGATCTGTCCAAGTGTTATCCCGTCTTTTGAGAACTGCCATGACTTCTCTTTCTGGCGTTCATGGAATACTCTAATCCTCTTTGCTGATTCTTTAATAGCCTTAATAAAATCCGCGCCTGCTCTCTTTTCCGCTGACTCTATCTCTTTTTTATTAATTGACAGCCTGTCAAGCTTCACTGAGTCAAACTTTTCAGTATACCTTTTTACTGCTTTGTCTCCCTGCCTCTGAACATCAATAATGATCTTCCGGACAAACTTCTGGATATCATCCTCACGGACAGAGACGGACGCCCTTTTTTTAAGAAGTTCGATAAATTTTCCGGCCTGTCTCTCCTGTATAACCTTCACTTATGTATTCTCCTGATTAAATTTTTTAATTATACCTGAATTGAACGATTTATAAACCTCTATACCCTGTTGATTGACCGGGAGCGGTTGAATGAATTCATTTGGAGCGATGATGAGGTAATCCGTTATGAACTGCGGCTTCATCTGCCGGGTGACAACAAAACATCACAGGGCACAAGGAACTTTTATCGCATTTAATGAATTCATTCAACCGCTCCCGGTCAATCTAACATGTCATGCCTAGCTCACTTGATTATAAAACTATTTACTCCTTCACCCTCTCTATCTTTGCCCCGAGCAATTTCAGTTTTTCCTCTATCCTCTCATATCCCCTGTCAATATGGTATACCCTGTCAACAGTTGTTGTCCCCTCTGCCGCAAGACCGGCAATAATCAGAGAGGCACTCGCACGCAGGTCCGTGGCCATCACCGGCGCTCCCTTTAGTGACTTTACTCCTGTCACTGTTGCTGTTGAACCTTCCACCCTGATATCTGCTCCCATCCTCCTCATCTCTGCAACATGCATAAACCGGTTCTCAAATATATTTTCGGTAATCAGGCTCGTACCTTCTGATACAGCCATCAGCGCCATGAACTGCGCCTGCATATCAGTGGGAAACCCGGGGTAAGGCATCGTCTTGATGTCAGTTGACAATATTTTGTCAGGACCCTTTACTGTCAGACGGTCATTCTCACGGTCAATTTTTACTCCAGCCTCTATTAATTTATTAATAAGCGCTTCCGAGTGCTCAGGCAGGCATGCGGTTATATTAACATTGCCGCCTGTAATGGCCGCAGCAGAAAGATACGTCCCGGTCTCGATCCTGTCAGGTATAATCCTGTAATCAAGGGGCCTCAGGTTTTTGACCCCTCTTATTTTAATAATACTTGTACCGGCTCCTTCTATAACAGCCCCCATGGATATCAGGGCATTGGCAAGGTCAATCACCTCAGGCTCACAGGCAGCGTTCTCCATGATTGTCACACCCTCTGCCAGGGTCGCTGCCATCATCAGGTTCTCTGTTCCTGTGACGGTCGGAACATCAAAATATATTGTTGCACCTTTAAGCCGTTTGGCTTTTGCCTCAATATAGCCCTCAGTAAGGATTATCTCTGCCCCCATTTTCTCAAGGCCCATCAGGTGCAGGTTTACAGGTCTGGCGCCGATTGCACATCCTCCTGGCAGAGAGACCTTCCCCTCTCCCATTCTTGCGACCAGCGGACAAAGCACAAGCACAGAAGCACGCATTGTTTTAACAAAGTCGTAGGGCGCCTCAATTGCAGATATATTATCAGCAAGCAGGATCACTTCATCATCTTCCTGATGGTATCCCATTCCAAGATGGGCGAGGAGTTTCCCCATAGTTGTTATATCTCTCAGAGGCGGGATGTTGCGTATATTACTCTCACCGGCACTGAGAATAGATGCTGCCATAACAGGCAGTGCAGCATTCTTTGCTCCACTGATTGAGACTTCTCCTTTTAATGTAATTCCGCCTTCTATCTCTATCTTATCCATCTGGCATATATTATCCTTTTTATCCCCGCATAATCCTTATTCACTGTCACATCGCTGAAACCCGCCTGATCCAGCATTCCGGCAACTGCACGTTCACAGTCATCGCCAAGTTCGAGCATAATTGTTCCATTGTCTTTAAGGTGCTTGCGAGATTCAGGTATTATCTCCCTGTAAAACCCAAGACCATCCTCTCCGCCGTCAAGTGCGTTTAACGGTTCCCAGTCCTTTATTTCAGGCTGAAGAGTTGCGATTTCAGTAGTTCTAATGTACGGAGGGTTTGAAATAATGAGATCAAACAATTGGGCCTCTTCAAGGGGCTCGAAAAGATTTCCTTTAAGGAACTGGACATTTTCAATCCCGTTTAATTCCGTATTCTTTCGGGCATACCCAACAGCCTTCCCGGAAATATCCGTACCAAATACCCGCGAATCCGGAAAAGCCTTCGCAAGCGCAAGCGCCAGACACCCGCTCCCTGTGCAGAGATCAAGAATCGTCGATCGTCGAGCGTCGACCGTCGACCGTTGTTCATCGTCCGACGGTCGACGCTCGACGATCGACGTTCTTAGCAGTTCTACCGCCTGCTCTGCCATCAATTCCGTCTCCGGCCGGGGGATCAGCACGCCGCTGCCTACCATTATTTTCAGTCCCATGAAATCAGTATATCCAAGTATATACTGGAGAGGTTCCCGTCCGGCCCTTCTGCTGAACATATCTTCAATGATACGCATCTGATCGTCATTCAACTCCGGATCATCCCTGAACAACTTAAGGAGATCAATTTCAAGCCCCTCTTGCATGAAAATCTCCGCTTCCCTGTCAGCAGCATCAATACCGCATAGAGCAAGCTTCCCGGAAATCTCATGCATTTTTTTGATTGCTTTCATTCTTAAAAAAACAGGGTCCGAGGGTCCTAGGGGTCAAGGGTTCGAGGGGGAAAAAATTATTAAGTGTTTCTTTCACTTGAATCCTTGAACCCTAGACCCCTCGGACCCTGTCTTTATTATATTGCCTTAAGCTTCTCTGCCTGGAAGTGCGTTATCAGACTATCGGCCAGTTCGTCAAGTTCACCCTCCAGGATTGCCGTGAGTTTATGGAGTGTAAGATTAATTCTATGGTCCGTTACCCTGTTCTGGGAGAAATTATATGTTCTGATCCTCTCGCTTCTGTCACCCGTGCCGACCTGGGACTTTCTCTCCTCCGCCCTTTCCTTGTCCTGGTTCTCGATCTCGATTTCGTATAGTCTTGAACGCAGGACTTTCATTGCCTTCTCCCTGTTTTTGATCTGCGATCGGCTGTCCTGGCACTGTACGATCAGACCGGTCGGGACATGCACTATTCTTACAGCAGAGTACGTAGTATTAACACCCTGCCCTCCGGGTCCTGATGAGCAATATGTGTCAACTCTTAAATCCTTCTCTTCTATTTTCAGGTCTACTTCTTCAGCCTCCGGCAAAACAGCGACAGTTGCAGCTGAAGTGTGAATCCTCCCGGACGTCTCAGTAGTAGGGACACGCTGAACACGGTGCGTGCCGCTTTCATATTTCAGACGGCTGAAGGCCCCGTTCCCCTGGATTGACGCAATCACTTCCTTGATCCCCCCGACACCAGTAGAACTCATATCCATCACTTCGACCTTCCAGCGTCTTCCTTCAGCATATTTGGTGTACATCCTGAAGAGGTCCGCGGCAAACAACCCGGCTTCATCTCCTCCTGTACCTGCCCTTATTTCTATTATTATATTCTTTGAATCACGCGGGTCCCTGGGTATGAGGAGAAGTTTTAATTCATCCTCGGTCTCCGGCTTTTTCTCTCTCAGTTCTTCGAGTTCAACTTCTGCCAGCTCCTTCAGTCCATCATCTTCCTCAGAGCTCATTATCTCCTCGGCCTCGCTTATACCGGACAATAAATTCTTATATTCCCTGATCTTCTCCACAATCTCTTCAAGGTCAGCCTGTTCCTTTGAATACTTCTGGCTCTTTGTATAATCCGAGAAGATCTCCGGGTCTGACAATATTTTTGTCAGCTCTTCATATTTATTCTCAATTTCTTCAAGTTTATCAAGTAACATTAATTTCCTTCTCCTTGCCTCCGGCGCGCTGAGGGTCCATATCCACAGCTTCCCTTAGTGCCCTTATAGCAACCTCAAGCTGGTCAAATGAAGGTTTTCCGGTTGTAAGTTTCTGGAGCCTGAGGCCGGGCATTGCTATTAATTTCACAAACCGGTTATTCATTTTTTTAGATGAAAATTTGATGAATTCATACGACAGTCCTGCTATCAACGGGATAAGGACAAGTCTCGACAAAAATTTATTAACAAAAGACCAATCCTTTGGGATAAAAGAAAAAATCACTATACTAAGCATCATTACTATGATCAAAAAACTGGTACCGCAGCGCGGGTGAAGGGTGCTGTATTTGTCAGCATTCTCGGGTGTGAGCTCATCTCCGGCTTCAAATGCGTGCACAGCCTTATGCTCCGCACCATGATACTGGAACACCCGCTTGATGTCCTCGTTAAGACTGATTAAAAGAATATATGCGAGAAAGACACCAACCCTGATAATCCCATCCACAAGATTAAAAACCAGGGAGCTTTCATTTATCGATTCATAGAGTATTCCAAGAAGCTTGGTGCTGTAAAGCGGAAAAAGCAGGAACAGGCCTATCCCGATGATTACAGCAAGGAATACCGTGAAGAACAGTGAAAGGGAAGAGGGCTTTTCCTCCTCATGTCCCGATGCCTCTGCAGAATAAAGGAGCGCCTTGATCCCGATTGAAAGAGACTGCACAAGTGCAACAACCCCTCTCAATAAAGGCCACTTTAAATATTTCGGCAATGTCCGGACATTTTCTCTCTTTACAACTATCTCCTTTTCAGGACTCCGGACCGCCACAGTCCATACACTTCCGGACCTCATCATGACGCCTTCAATTACTGCCTGTCCGCCTATATCACTCATATATCACCTTCCATTTATTTACTTATCGTATTTCTCTCTCCCCTCCCCGGAACGGGTCGTAGACTTTATAAGGAGGGGCCGGGGGAGGTATTGGTTAATTGTCGTCAATCAACATTATATCTATCATAAACCTTACCACTACCCCTCTAAATCTCCCCTTATAAAGGGGAGACCCCAATAAAAAAAGGAAATCGCGCAGTTTAATGTGTGAACATTCAAATAAGCGTGATTTCCTTTTAAATTTAGCTACTTTTTATGCTTTGCGTACTTCTTCTTAAACTTCTCAACCCTTCCTTCAGCATCAACCAGTTTCTGTTTACCGGTAAAGAAGGGATGGCAGTTGGAACAGATATCAACGTGTATGGATTCCTGTGTTGAAAAAGTCGGAAAAGACTCCCCACATGCACATACAGCCTTGACTTCCTTCATGTCTGGATGAATTCTTTCTTTCACAATAACCTCCGAACATTAACTATAACAGAGAGAGGGATTATTTTTCAATAGTACCTCATTTTTTGGGAAATTCGAATTATTTCAATATTTACATACAACCCTGAGGTTACTGAGAAACTCCACTGAGGGGACGGCTCCGCTATCTCAACTGCCAGAGCATCGCTTGAATCAGGTGACATGCTCATCCTGTTAAGGTTCACGGGCAGATAAACTATTTTTTCTTCCCACGGAATACGCATGTCATCGGGTATCGTCTGTATTTTCATAAGAAATAATATTTTTTTTGGGTGGGTGATTTCCCTATAAGGAAAAATAACGATTTTCTTCTTAAATAATTTTTAAGGTTGAGGTTTTCCGGCCTTCAGAATTTCCTGCTGCTCAAGCTGTAGTTTTTTTAATAGCCTGAAGTCCTTCTGTTTTTCAGCTTCCCTGATTTTTTTCTGCAGTTCCTGAAACATAGCTTTTCTTCCCCTCTCTTTTAAATGCCTTATGCAGTCACTTAGCGCTTTTTCATGCTCCTCAATATCAGGCATTAAAGATATTTCTGTAATCAGCGCTTTCTCATCTTCCTCACTCTTTGCAAGCAGTTCGTTCAGGTTGGTTGTGCCTTCCACTATTGTCCTGAATATTTTCTGCAGCGCAGGGTCCCTGAAATCCTCAGCCGATAATGAAACCGAAATCCCTTCAGCTTTTTCCGGCACCTGAAAAAGCAGTTTCAATATATATACTTCTTCCTGCGGCCTTTTTCCGGGCCTGGGCCGCACCTGGGTGGCTGATGAACGGTATCCGCCTTTCAATTGTCTCTTGATCTTTTTAAACTCATCCCTTATAAGGCGTTCCTCCACATCTATTTTTTCGGACAGTATTTTTATGTAGTCATCCTGTATGATACTGTTCGGTATTTTGGAAACCGTCTCGAGCACTTCACGTGCTATCTGATATTTTTCCCCTCCCTGTCTCACGATAAAATCAACTACAGACAGGGGCGAGTCAAGAAGTTCCTGAAAAACAGCCTTACCCTTCTTGCGCAAAAAACTGTCAGGATCTTCCTTCTCCGGGACAGAAAGAACTTTCACATTAAGACCGCTCTCCAGCAGTATATTCGCCGCACTCTTTGCCGCTTTTATTCCAGCCGGGTCACTGTCAAATACAATGATCACATCCTCGGTAAACCGTTTAATAAGTTTTCCATGCTCCTGCGTAATTGCTGTTCCAAGAGGTGCTACCGCACTGGTAAAGCCATGAATATGGGCGGTTATAACATCAAGATAGCCCTCCATGAACATCGTATATCCATGCTCTTTAATGGCATCTTTAGCCCTGTTAAGCCCGTAAAGAACTTTCCGTTTATTATAAATCGGGGTCTCCGGTGAATTCAGATATTTAGGTTCACCGCCGCTCACTGCTCTTCCCCCGAATGCGACTATTTCGCCCCTCAAATCATGGATAGGAAAGATTATCCTTTCACGGAACGTATCATAGTTGCCCTTTGAACCCTTTACAATGAGTCCTGCCTTATTAATCGTTTCAGGTTTATATCCCTTTCGGGTCAGAAACGTCAAAAGAGCATTCCACGATTTCGGGGCAAACCCAAGTAAAAAGTCCTTTTGTGCTTCACTGCCAATACCGCGCTTCTTGAGATAATCCAGGGCAGCTGAGTTTTTTGCGAGGTGCTGCTGAAAAAAATATGCAGCATCTTTATGTATATTTAAAAGTTTTTCCTTTTCTCCGGTTTTAGCTCCCGACTTTTTCGATTCTTTGAGCGTAACACCCGCCTTTTTGGCAAGCATACTGATGGCTTCCGGAAATGTAAGATTTTCGTATTTAAGAAGGAACGTAAAGATGTCCCCACCTGTGCCGCACCCGAAGCAGTGGAATATCTGCTTGGCCGGACTCACAGTAAATGACGGAGTTTTCTCAGTATGAAACGGACAGAGGCCCTTCCAGTTCTGCCCTGCCTTTTTTAGATGAACATACTCTGAGATTAAATCAATAATATCAATCCTGTCCTTAATCTCATCAAGGGTGTTGTCGTAGGAAGGCATAGTTTAATAAAAAACGTCAAATGTCAAAATCCAAATGTCAAAATAAAAAAACGTATCCTGCACCGTATCCGTTTTCTGTTTACGAACACAATTCACGAACACGCATCACGCATCACGCATGTAATTTCACTTATTTCTTTTAACTCTTCTGAATCCGGAACACTCAATCACTTTCAGTTTATTTTTCTTCTGTATCTCATCGAGCATCAGGTTGATGCCGACATTATCGCTTGAAATATGCCCGGCGATTACAACGTTAACATGGTTTTTTTCTGCCTCTTTCCGATGCCCCTCACCTATATGCATACCTACAACCGTGCTGACTCCGGAATTGGCAAGGTTCCGGAAAATGTCCTTCGGACCACCGGTGCCTCCAGTCATGTCAACAAATATTTTCCCCGCACTTCTATTTTCTGAACCAACAAATATCTGAGGTCCTGAGTTATTCTTTGCAGCTGTCCTGTATTCAGGAATGTCCCTCAGAATTTTCATTACATCGTCGAGAGAATCGGGTTTCTTTTTATCAAAAATTTCCTGAAGATACCTCGTCACCATATTGTCAGTGGGTGTATGCATACACATAAAGGGGATATCGAGAAGTCTTGCCACATCTGACGCCCTTGTATGGTTCGCCGGTGACAGTCTTCTCTCAACTTCCTTTATCCTCCCCTCAAGCAGGCCTTCCGCAATGTTAATAGGAACACCGAATTTTTCAAATATACCTGCCTGCATATGCATGACCTCACAGAAGTTGGCATATGCCTTTCCCTCAGGATGGTGGGCAATGACAAGATCAATATCCTGTCCCTTTTCCCGGAGCCTGTCCGCGAGAAGGATCTCGCCGACCTCCATATCAACGCCTATAAGGACTGTCTTTATTTCCTCATTACCGGTCCCGTAAAGAATTCTTGTATCAGCATAGGGGTTGCTCAGGCTGTCCCTGTCAAAGAACTCCTTTTCATCTTTTTTCAGTTTCTCAAATTTCTTTTTCACTTTGTCCAGTGATTTCAGAACTTTTTTCTTACCGCGGGGGTCCGCCTCAATGCCTGTCGCAACAGCTGTTTCATAAAGTTTTCGTAGTTTCACTTATGCCTCCAATGCCTCTTTAACAAGATTATTGACAAGCCTTCCGTCAGCCTGTCCCTTCAGTTTTGCCATTACAGATTTCATTACCCTGCCCATATCCTTAACACCTGCTGCTCCTGTTTCATCAATTACGTCCCTGACCGTTTTCCGGACATCCTCTTCGCTGAGCTGTTTGGGAAGGTATTCCTGAATGACCGCAAGCTCCGCCTTCTCCTTCTCCGCAAGCTCATCCCTGCCGGCCTTTGTAAACTGGTCTATTGATTCCCTGGCTTTTTTTGAAAAAGATCTGAGTATAGCCTGAATATCCTCGTCAGTAAGAGGGTCTCCTTTTTCAATTTCTCTATTCTTCACATCCGACTTGACCATCCTCAGAATGGAAACCCTGTTTTTATCACCGGACTTGAGAGATTTCTTAAGGTCATATTCAATTTTTTCGAAAACAGACATTTTACCTCGAAGAGATTGCTTAGAATTTCCTGAATGAGATAATATACCTCTAAAGAATTAATTAAGCAAGAGCCAGCTCAAATAAGCCTTGTAATTCAAGAGGTTACGATTACTCGTGCAACACTAACCGAGTGGTCAGAATTGTTTGTAGGGGCAGGGATTGCCCCTACATTATTATTTGAATCCGGATTATTTTACTATTCTATTATCTTTATCCAGCCTTATTATTATAGGGGCAAAGTCCCTGGTTTCTTCTTCCGTGTAATAGGCATACGAAAAAACAATAATTATATCCCCGGTTGTACCTTTTCTGGCAGTTGGTCCATTGAGGCACATTTCTCCTGACCCCCTCTTGCCAATAATGACATAGGTCTCAAATCTCTCACCATTATTGAGATTACTGACCATGACCTTTTCGTATGGTTTTATACCGGTAGCATCAAGCAGTGCCTCATCAACAGTTAAACTGCCCTCATAATTTATATTTGAGTCAGTCACAGTCGCCTTGTGTATTTTTGCCCTCAGCATACATCTGAGCATAGTATTCTCCTTTAAAACAACTTAAGCTGTTCTTGAACTTTAATAGTTCAGTATCAACATAACAAATAAGTACTCAAGGATTCAAGGGATCAAGTGAAATAAATTCCAACGCTTGAATCCTGGAACCCTGGAACCCTTGAATCCTGTTTTTTATTCTATGATCTTCGGTACCCTGTAAAAACCATCATCTTTTTCAGGGGCATTCTGAAGGGCCTTTTCCCGGGGCAGCGATGTTCTCATTTGATCTTCCCTGAAAACATTGCTTATGGGCAGGACATGCGCTGTAGGTTCAATACTGGATGTATCCAGTTCATTAAGCTTGTCTATATAATTAATTATGCTGCCGACCTGGTTTTCAAACTGCTCTTTTTCTGCGTCAGTCAGTTTAAGCCTGGCAAGCATGGCAACATGATTGATGTCCATCAGATCTTTTCCAGATTCGCAAACTTCAGTGAAAGCCTCTTCATCCCTACTGAAGGAAAATTAACGGTAACCTTTACATCATCGGTTTCACCATAACTGTCCCTGACAACCCCTACTCCCCATTTTGGGTGTTTGACCCTTGCGCCTGTTGCAAAAGGAGATCTATTAAGAAGTCCCGCCGGCACTTTCAGCGCAGTTGATGTGATTGAGTCAGCCCGCGGTCTTTTCTCAATGCAGCGATAACACCGGGAAGGTATATCAGCCATAAACCTTGACGGCTGCTGTTCCTGTACGGATGTATAAAGCTTTCTCTTTTTAGCGTTTGACAAAACAAGCATATCCCTGGCCCTTGTAATACCAACATAAAAAAGTCTGCGCTCTTCCTCCAGCTCATCAGGGTCCTTTATTGCGTGGAAGTGCGGCATAAGGCCGTCTTCTATTCCGGCAAGAAATACTACCGGAAATTCAAGGCCCTTTGCACTGTGAAGGGTCATTAGTGTAACAGCATCGGCAGAATTGTCATCATCCAGTCCACTGTATAAAGACGCCTTATCAATAAAGCTATTCAGGTCTTTGCCTTTAGCAGAACTGACAAGCTCTTTCAAGTTTTTAGCCCTTTCTTCTCCAGTCCAGTCAAGGTAGTCTGTTTTCTCAAGAACCATCTCAAGTAGTTCGGGCATATCCAGGTCCCTGTTCTCTATTAACTCGTCGAGTATATTCACAAAGCCTCTCAGCTTGTCTTTCAGGGAATTGGTATAACCATTGCTCTTGATAATATGCTGCATAGTCCCGTAAAGGCTTTCTTCCCTTTTCCTGGCTTCGTTTTCGACCCTGGTCACAGTTGTACTCCCGATCTGTCTCGGAGGACAGTTAACTATCCTTTTCAGACTTATGGAATCATCAGGGTTGGCAATGACCTTCAGATAGGAGATAATGTCTTTTATCTCTTTCCTCTGGTAAAAACTTATTCCGCCGAATATACGGTAAGACTGGCCGTTTTCCCGCATAGCCTCTTCAATGGACCTGGCCTGCTGGTTCACCCGGTAAAGTATAGCTATGTCCTTATAAGAATATTTTCCCTTCTGGTAAAGCTCCTTGATCGACTGCGCTATGTACCGTGCTTCTTCCTTCTCATTAATTGCCGTACAGTAATAGATCTTTTCGCCCTTGCCATTATCCGTCCAGAGCTTTTTGGCGACCCTGTCCTGACTTTTTAAAATGACACTGTGCGCAATATCCAGAATGCTCTGTGATGACCGGTAGTTCTGTTCAAGTTTAATAATTTTTGTTTTCTTAAATTGCTTTTTGAAAGTCTGTATATTTTTTACTTCCGCTCCCCTGAATTTATAAATGCTCTGGTCGTCATCCCCGACAACACAGATGTTTTTATTTTTCGCTGCCAGGAGTTTGGACAGTTTGTACTGGGAAGCATTCGTGTCCTGAAATTCATCTATCAATATATGGGAAAAATCCTTCTGGTACTTTTTCAGAACAGACGGATGGTCCTCGAACAGTTTCACCGTACACATTATCAGGTCATCGAAATCAAGGGCATTGTTCTTTTTGAGTTCATCCTGGTACCTGACATAAACCCGTGCAAACTTCTCATCGAAACCGTAGCTGTCTTCATTTGCCAGAAGTTCATCAGGCCCGATAAGTGATGCCTTCAGAGAAGAAATCTTTGACAGGATGCCTTTATACAGGGCCTCATGAATCTTGAATTCCTTTAAAATTGAACGCACAAGATTACCTGAATCACCGTCATCATAAATACAGAAATTATTTTCATATCCAAGTTTGCCAATGTCGTTTCTCAGTATGCGGGCAGACAGAGAGTGGAAAGTCCCGATCCAGAGGCCATTTGTACTTTTGCCCGTAAGGCCCTCAATCCTCTCCTTCATTTCATTTGCAGCCTTGTTGGTAAAGGTCATGGCAAGTATGGAGGATGGAGCAACCTTGTTCACAGTCGACAGATATGCAAACATGTGAGTAATGACCTTGGTCTTGCCGCTGCCTGCCCCGGCAAGCACAAGCAATGGTCCATTTGTATGCGTAACTGCATCCTTCTGTTGAGGATTTAATCCGTTCAACAACACTTGCTTACTCATTCGACCTCCGTAATCAGCGATTTGTATGAGAGATATACTAACCGTAGGACATAATTAATATAGTACTAAATGCACTAGAATTTAATTATATCAAATTATAGCAAGAACTGCCAGTACTAATAAGGGCATTGTTAAATTTTATAAAAAATATTTACTCTACTGTAACACTTTTTGCCAGGTTCCTGGGTTGATCTACATTGCATTTCCTCAATACAGCCATATGGTATGCAAGTAAATGAAGGGGAATGGAAAAAATAATTGGGGTAAGATAGTTGTTTGTCTTAGGCATAAGCAGGACATGAGAAGCACGGGTAAGAATTTTACTGTTTCCCTCGGTTGCAACGGCAATTACCTTTAATTTCTTGCACATTTGGAATAGTCACCTTCACAATAACTTTTCATAAAAAATTTCGCTGTTATAGGCATCGTCTTCATATTGACTTTGAAGAAACTGCAATTCTCTATTCTTTTACATTCCGTCATTTCTTACCCTTGAGAACT
>JBDLIC010000074.1:0-17385 GCA_039715075.1 Nitrospirota bacterium | reverse complement strand
GTATTATGGGGCCACATTTTTTTTAGAAGCAGTGCCTCGTCCGTTGCACGTTTCTGGTTTTCGGGACTCAGTGTAACCTTGCCTTTCGGAAGAGTCAGTTTTATGGTCTTGAATTTGTGTGTCTTCACATGCAATGAAACTGTCTTCTCATCACTTCCCTGTTTGATCGTAATACCGTATTTCTTTGGTGGAGTATTAATATCAACGGGAACGAGTGACATGAACCCGCTGTCCGATACGGGATAAAACTCTATTTCTCTGTCACTGAATTCAGCTTTGGCTGACGGCCTCTCTCCCTTTACCATTAAAAGAAAAACATCGCCCGGTATTACCTCTTCAGGAACCAGCTCAACATCAATTGCTTGGGCTTTCATTGACAGCAGGAAGGTGATAAAAATAGCCAATAAAATTCTATGGAAGTATCTTCTCATCAGGTTGCCCTATTATAGCAGAAAAAAATCTCCGCCTCTTTCCGCTCACGGGAAGGAAAAGAGAATCAACCGCCGTCACCTTGACTTTTCCTGTAATCCTGATAAATTATACATGACGATTTAACTGCTAATAAAAAAGGGGGAGCAGTGCCGGATGGATTCAAGACGCGATGAAAGAGTAATAGTCCACCTTGAGGCCGAACTTATTGCTGGTGAGAACCGGCATGCCTGTTTTATTGAGAACCTGTCCCCAAAGGGTATGTATATCGTGACTGCTCCGACAAAGTCTTCTTTCGAATTTGCCACCGACTCATTATTCGAACTGAGATTAACCCTGCCTTCGGATGATAAAATAGACCTCCGATGTTCGGTCATCTGGTCTTACCCCACTCCGCCTCACGGTTATACAAACAGTATCGGCATTGAAATCATTGATCCTCCGCCTGCATATTTAGAAGCCCTGAAGGCCCTGAAATAAGAAACCGCTTCAACCCCGCTTTTTTCTGTAAGTACTTTGTGTTATAAAAGGATATCAAATGATCAGCGATCTCTTATCAGGCATCAAATATTTTTTTCAGGGTTTTAAACTGGTAACCAGGCCGGAACTCCGCCGCTTTGTAATTGCTCCTTTAATCATAAACATCATTGTATTTACAGGCGCCATCATTGTTGCAGTAAACCAGTTTAATGACCTGCTGGCCTGGCTGCTTCCGCAGGGCCCAGGCTGGTGGGCCGAGCTCGTACAGACAGTCCTCTGGGTGTTTTTTGCTGCTATTGTCCTGCTCATACTTTTTTTCAGTTTCACCATACTCGCGAACCTTTTAGGGGCACCATTCAACGGCCTTTTGTCAGAAAAAGTGGAAGGGTATTTATCCGGGGAAACTCTTAATGATTCAGGCGGCTTCCGGGGTTTTATTTCCACGATATTACCCTCAATTAAAAGTGAACTCAGGAAAATTCTGTATTTCCTTATAACAGCCCTTCTTATACTGCTGACCATGCTGATTCCGGGGGTCCAGGTTATAGCACCCTTTTTGTGGGCATTATTCACATCATGGATGCTAGCGCTGGAGTACACCGCCTATCCGATGGAAAACCACAAGATATATTTCTCACAGGTAAGATCGCATTTAAAGAAGCACAAGCTCCTGGCATTCGGCTTCGGGACCGCTGTAATGATTGCAAGTTCAATCCCTGTTGTTAATTTTATTGTTGTACCCGCTGCTGTGGCCGGCGCAACCGCCATGTGGGTAAACAGGTTGAAAACAGGAATAAACTGACCTATTGGGGGCGAGGATTTATACCTTTAGTTTTACAATCTTTGCATCAAGCACGTTCCCCTTCACCTGCAGTAATGCAACCGATACCGGCAGGGTAGATCTCTGCGGGCCCGCACTTCCGGGATTTATATAGAGCACGCCTTTGTGCCTGCCTGCGGCAGGCCTGTGAGAATGTCCGCTGATTACAACATTAATATCAGCTGCAGCCGGGTCAAGGTCAAGCCTGCCGATATCGTGAATCACGCAGAAGAGAATTTTATTTTTCTCAACTATCTCTGTCCGCTTTAACTTATACGCCCAGTTTTCATTGTCCATGTTTCCCCTAACAGCAACGATCGGCGCAATATTGTTCAGCTCATCCATGATCGACTGCTTTCCGATGTCGCCCGCATGAATAATAAGGTCCGCCCCCTGCAGGGCATATACTGCCTCAGGGCGTAAAAGGCCATGTGTGTCCGATATAATACCAACGGTAAAGCTGTTTTTATCCCTGACTTCTTTTTTCACTCATATTCTCCACTACCCTATAATAATTATTATTTCATCCTCAAAACAAGCTTATTAGAATCAGTGAAGACTGATTTAAGCGGGTTATGATAATATCACAGTAAAATATTAAGGAGGTACTCCCTTTGACTTTAGAACAGAAATATGACGAGAAACGGCTTTTCTGCCGTATGGAGATCAACGCGGAAATAACATACACACTGCAGGACAACGATAGCATTTACAAGGGACAGTGCAACAATCTGAGTCATTCCGGAATCATGTTTACAACAGAACACGCCCTGCCGGAAGGACAGTCACTGGAACTAACCATAGACACAAAGAGCAATAAGTTCCAGCCAATGAAAGCACTGGTTGAAATTATTCGGGTGGAACCTTCCGGGGACGATCAGTACAGGAATGCCGGTATCATTAAAGAGTATAAGTAGAATAATTTGCAATAGCTATTATTAGTCTTTACAGCATATGTAAACGCAACTATTACAAATATAAATAACAAATAATAAGCACCAAAATACAAATGAAGACTCCCCGCCGCAGAGACAGCGGGGTATCGTTAGGTAAAAAAACTATTATTTAAAAAAATCCCCCCTCGCCCCCCTTTTCCAAAGTGGGGTTTAGAGGAAACCCCAAATAACAAACAAGCCGTAGTGATTTTAAGGAGTTTGGAACTTCGATCATTGTGAATTGTTACTTATTTGTTATTTGGTTCTTGGAATTTTACTTCAGAGCGCTAATACTCATCATATTTCTTAGCACTTCCGCGTACTTTATCCGCTGGATACTTCTTTCTGTTCTTGTCCAGTTTTTTTGCCATTATCTCTTCGAGGTCAATACCCAGGTCATGGCTTAAATAAGTAAGATAAATTGCGATATCGGCAATCTCCTCCTCAATGCCGTTTCTGCCGGCCCCGCTCAGCATTTCAGTAACTTCCCCGTCTGTTTTCCACTGGAATTGCTCAAGCAGCTCGGATGCCTCAATAACAAGGGACACTGCAAGGTCCTTGGGTTTATGAAACTTTTCCCAGTCCCGCTTTTTGCGAAACTCCAATATTTTCTTTTTCAGTTCTTCGCTTATCATTGGAAAATATAGTGCAAATTATAACACGGTAACCTTAATTTACTGTCTCTATCTGATAGAGGGCCATTGAAGTTCCCAGGGTTTTTCGCACTGCTTAAGGGTTTTAAGGAAAATCCTGGATCTGAATAACCTGCCCGTATCCGGCTTATGCACAAACTGATATGTAACATTGTTTAATCGAAACCTTAATGCAAAGGAGTGCAGGTATCCCCTGTCAGGGACAGTATCACCCTCGACTTTCTTATGATAAAGCGGATCTCCAAGAACAGGGACGCCAATACTCTTTAGCGCAACCCTTACCTGATGGGTCCTGCCTGTATGCGGTTTAAGAAAATAGAGCCTTAACCCGCCGCCCAGTGCATAACTGAAAAACTGGGTCACTGCCGGGTTATCCATGGTCCTGGCAAGTCTCCAGGCCCCCCTCCGCGACTTTACCATGTCTCCCTTAATAAGCCCCTGTTTCTTTTTGGGACGGCCGTCAGAAATGGCAACATAATTTTTACTAACCTGCCTGTCCCGGAATTGATACATCAATTTTTTTGCTGTCTCTCTGTTCCTGGCAAAAACAAGCAGCCCTGAGGTCATTTTATCAAGACGGTGAACAGTGTACAGTTCATCCGTTCCGATGTCCGCCCTGAGTCTCGATACCAGTCCTTCCTTATTCCCATCCTTATGGAAACTTACACCAGGGTGCTTGTCTATAAGCAAAAAGTCCTTATGATCTTCAATAATTTTATACATTTCAATTGTTCTTTAACTTTCTTTCTATTGCGCTGTCGATCTTTTATATTATGGCACTTTTTTCAGAACATCCCCGTCCTCATTAAATTTACAGGCAGTCAAAAACGGGTCATGGTAAAAAGTAAACCATGCATTTTCCTTTATAGCCACATCCTCAAAGCTCTCTTTTAACCTGATCACATCAAGAGGATAATTGTCATACGCCATGATCCATAGCGGGTTAAAGTGAACATGGGTCGGCAGAAGGTCGCCCAGATGGTAAGCAATTTCTCCCTGAGATTCGATCCTCACGATCTGATGCCCCCTGTTGTGTCCGCCTGTCAAGACAGTCTTTATTCCTTTTACGATCTCAAAACTGCCATCAATCAATTCAATTCTTTTACTCTCTCTTGCCAGTTCGTTATTAATCGGCCAGAAGGTATTAATGGAACGTTTGTCAGGACTTAAAACATCTTCCCACTCAGTCTTCTGAAGAATATGCCTCGCATTAGGAAATGTGACTTCAAGTTCGCCCTTGTCATTCTGCATGATTACCCCGCCTGCATGATCAAAATCATAATGCGTTAATATTACATAGTCTATATCTTCCCTCTGCAGCCCCAGATCGTTTAGCTCATTAATCAGGTTCCATTCCCGCTGCACAGAAAAGATCTTTTTCTGCTTGTCAGTCAGCTTGTTTCCAATACCTGTTTCTATAAGGATGTTTGCCTCTCCCGTCCTTATTAATATCGGCCTTGCAACTATTGGAATACGATTCTCCTCATCAGGGGGATATTTCTTTTTCCAGAGAAGCCTGGGCACTACCCCAAACATGGCACCGCCATCCAGTTTGAACTCTCCTCCGTTGAGCCATACCAGTTCAAAGCTGCCAACCTTTAGCATTTGTTTCATAATCCTGCTCCTTTTATCGTACTGCCAGGACATTGCCGCTTAATGGCTTTATTTTTTTCTTTCAAACAATAAACCGGCTGCAATAATAAACACACTGGCTGAAATTACAAGGACCGCAATGTCCGTAATCATGGAAAAATCAACTATCTCTGCACTGTCTAAAACAGAATGCTTTAATGCGTCAATCCCGTAAGTCAGAGGATTCAGTCTCGATACGATCTTCAGCGCGGCAGGAAGTTTGCTGACAGGATACATTGCGCCGGACAGAAAGAACATCGGCATAACAATAAAATTCATTATCACACTGAAACTCTCAAAACTCTCGTAAAAAGACGCTATCACGATGCCGAGGGATGATATACAGAATGCCAGCAGAACAGCTATGCAGAGTGTGCTCAAAATTGCCGTGGCATTCAGAGTAATCCCGAGAAAAGGAAAGAGCATCAGGATAATCGCGGCCTGGATAACTGATACCAGTGTACCGCTCAACGTCTTTCCAACGACAATCGAAAACCTTGATACCGGGGCAGCAAGTATCTCCTTCATCAAACCAAACTCCTTGTCCCATATAATGGATATGGATGAAAAAATAGAGCTGAACAGTATGGTCATCCCTATAATGCCCGGAAAGATAAACTGCATGTAATCAACCCCCATCCCGGGGGAAACAAACCTCGACATGCCGCCGCCCACAAGAACAAGCCAGATCACAGGGCGGGCAATTGTAGAAATCAGCCTGCTCTTTTCACGTATGAACTTCTTGAACTCCCTCGCAACCAGTACATAAATCACGCTTACCTCAACCATGCCTTCTCCTGTATGCACGTACAGCATCCTTTATGGAATCACCCGAAGATGCCCCGTTTTCCCTGATACCCC
Source organism: Nitrospirota bacterium (assembly GCA_039715075.1). Taxonomy (GTDB): domain Bacteria; phylum Nitrospirota; class Thermodesulfovibrionia; order UBA6902; family UBA6902; genus JBDLIC01. The sequence goes on along the minus strand of JBDLIC010000074.1, from coordinate 11,575 downwards.
TGCCTGTCATTTTCAGGAACACGTCATTAAGCGTAGGCCGCTGGAGGCGGACAGAAAGGACAGTCTCGCCGATCGTCTTGATAATTTCAGGGATACAGGCATCTCCCCGGCTGGATGTAAAATAGAGTTCTCCGTTCTTATCCATGACTTCCAGTTTGAATAAACGTTCTATTTCAAGCCGCGCCTTTTTATTGTCCGATGTCCTGACATAAATAACATCGCCGCCCATAGTCTTCTTCAGCTCATCCGGGGTCCCGGTGGTAATGATCTTCCCGTTATCAATAATCGAAATCCTGTTACAGACCTCAGCCTCTTCCATATAGTGCGTTGTCATAAAAACAGTTATATTGTGCCTGCGGGGAAGGTCGGCTATAAAATCCCAGAGGCTGGCCCTTGTCTGGGGATCGAGTCCCAGAGTCGGTTCATCGAGAAAAAGCACTCTCGGCCTGTGTAAAAGCCCGCGCACAACCTCCAGCCTCCTCTTCATTCCCCCCGAAAATTTCTTTACCAAATCATTCCTTCTTTCATAAAGGTCCACAAGATGAAGCGCTTCATGGACACGCTCTTTAATATCAGACCTCTTAACCTTGTATAAATATGCATGAAACATCAGGTTCTCATATGCTGTCAGGTCTTTGTCAAGAGTGGTATCCTGGAAGACTATGCCTATGGACTTCCTTACCTCCGAGGACTGCCGGGAACAGTCATAACCTGATATTGATGCCCTGCCTGAGGTAGCGGAAATCAGTGTGCAGAGAATATTGATTGTCGTTGTTTTTCCTGCTCCGTTCGGCCCCAGGAAACCGAAGATGGTCCCCTCTTCCACATCAAAGGAGGCATTATCAACAGCAGTAATATTTCCGAACCGCCTGGTAAGATTCTCAACCTTTATTATCGGCATGTGTGAGTTTAACAGATATTAATTTACATAGTAAATTAGTGCAGAAGTAGAAGAATTGCATGGGATCACTGTAAAAACAATAATTAACCATTTAGGCCTTTTTTACTTTCTCACTTTCTGAATTCCGAACTTACCCACTTTCCAATACAGCTCAAGATAGGCTTCCATCATAATTTTTAAGTGCCCGGGCGGGAAGAACCCGCCATTGTATTTTTGTGTTATTTCACGCTTTTGTGTTTTCTCGCGCTTCTACGATAATTCCCGTTTATCTGAATATTTGCATTCAAACTACCGGTATAATGCATAATTAACCTCTAATCAGTTCTGTTTTTGATAACCGTCGCCTTTTTTGTAATTTGCATTTACAAAAAGTGTATTCTTTTTAATCAGCACCCTGTCTTCCACTGCTGGCAAGCTACTTGCATTTAAAAAGCAGGAGGTAAAAATGCTAACCCTGGCAAAAGAAGAGATTGTCGCCCAGCTCAAAAGACTGGGGATAAATGCCTCTTCAGAGCGTAATACGTATTTAAGAGATTACCTTGACTACGTTTCATATCAGAGTAATTCCATCGCTTTTAATTTCCAGAGGATTCTTAATGACGATGTGAGGACAAGACGGTAGATGAATATCTCTGTTATCAATGAAACGCTGAAAGAGGATGAAATGAAAAGGGTAATCTCTTACATAAAACTATTTAGAAAAAAGCTCGGAACTGTGCAGCTTAACCCCGACTGCAGCATGCATAACAATGCACAGAAAGATGCTGCTAGAATTCAGATCTCATCAAAGCTGCTACAGCTCTCCGAGTTCAGGTTATTTCAGCTTGCTTACTATCGCTGGTACGGCCGGGAACTTCCTGAAAGGAATATGGAAAATATCTTCGCCGGCTATATGTTTAAAAATGAAGTTCCCCACTGGGTACGTCATTTTTCCCGTAAAGTATTATCACTGTATTTTGCGGGTAAGCTTGACCCTCAGGAGTTCGGCCTTGACTGCGCCATACCAGAACCCCGGGCAGATATTTCCGGCAGGCTGAGTGCAGTTCTGCTTTCATTTATTTATCTGTTTTTTTATTTAATTTTATCAGGCAAAATCATCTTCCACTAAACGGTTCCAGCGGTTCGAACTATTTTCACTGATCGGACCGTTAGAACTCCCACCTTTTTTTGCTATTTAATATTTTAATCTTCCTGCGTAAGGGCAGGCACAAGATCTGCCCTCACATTGCGGTAGTGGGTCAGTTTGAATTATTCGGGGGATTCTCCTCTTGAAAGCGGATAAAGATCAAAATACATAATTCTGTTCTTTTCAAGAGCATCATTTAATGTAAGGAACTCGAACCCATTTTTTTGATAAAAGCTTATTACATAATTTATGTTATTAGCATCTACAGTTATAAATCTGCAACCTGTTTTATTATTATCTATAAAATAACCTTTAATATAATCCATTAATTCAGTTCCTATTTGTTGTCTTTTGTACCCCTCAGAAACAGCAAATCTTCCGATTTTAACTGCTGGATGGCTTTTATATCCTCGCTTACTAAAAGGCAGGTATTTCAAGATATGCTTCTTTAGCCTGCTATTTGAAGTATCTCCGGCTCTAATACTGTCATTTAATACACTAAAATATGCAAGAGTTTCATGTTCATTTTCTAGCGCATATGTCACAGCTAATAATTGTTGAGAATGTTTTATAGAATCTTCATTGAAAAATTCATTAAGATCAGAATTTTCGCAATTAAACGGTTTTCGGGGGGTATCAGGTTCTAAGCGAGTGAGCGATGCATTTTCGGGTATTGGCAATTGAGATTAGCTTTTTACTTGTAACTTTACCTTGTTATAATTACTTTTTACTCTATTATATTCCGCAGAGGTTACGCGACGTTTTTCGTTTTTCTTCATTTTTTCAGAAAAGCGTTGAGCATCCTTACCAATCAATGTAGGGGTTTCTTTTATCGATTTTGCCATAATAATCTCTCCCCTTTCTTTTCGGTCTTATACCACGTATCTTTAACGCAGTCAAGCACAAATATTCTTTCTATTATTATGCAAGTTTTACGCCACTTTAGGAATTAAGTTAAATCAATAAGTTAGCTAATTGCCAAGGCACGCAATTGTGTAAAAATAGCACATGATATTGACACATTGTGTAAAAGTTGAACAAATAAATAATTTAAATATAGATATTAGTTCTGTATTAAGGAGAGGGATATTTTTACTTAAGTAATTTGATAATGTCCTCAATTTCCCATAAAGTACCTGTAACGCCTGCCGCCATAGCAGGGCTACACTGTAATGATTGATGTATTCTACAGAAATTATAGTACATGAAATGAAGTGATACAGCATGAGCTATGTTTTCAGCTTTTTTACTGAATGCATTGGTTAGCCTGGTGAATCTTCTCATTGACATTCTCATCGTTAGGTTTTGCCGCTCGACATAAGAAGTACTTGTTTTTTTCATGTCAGGATTACCCTGTATTTTCTCTTTTTTTGCACTAACATATTTAGCAGGACTGTATCTCTTTTCCCCTTCGGGTTCATTACCATATATTTTTACTAACTGGCTGAAATCTACCTCTGAACCGAAAGCATGTTCAACGGCTTCAATATATGCCTTATGACCGTCTGTAGTTATCTGTATTCTATGTTTCATGCGTTTTGCAAGGTCATCCATAAAGTAAATAGCCGCTGTTAATGTCCTCTTGCTGACATACCATGAGGGGACAAGCTTTGAATCCTCACATAATGCTGTGAAGGTATAGACGTCACCATATCCAATTTGACCTTTTTTCTCAGGCGGCACATTTTTTTCCTTCATAGTACAAAAACTCCAAATCTCGTCACACTGAATACGGCTACATTCTAAATTCTTGAATACTCTATCTTGATAATCTGAACAGGCTTTACCAACATCAGCTAACAGCTTTAATACTGTCCCCTTTGCAGCTCCTGTCATTCTACAGGTTGCACGGATACTGTTACCCTCTACCAGACAGGCTATTATTTGCTTCTGCTTTTCTGGTTTTAATCTGTTCATGATTATATTTTACTTGACCGCTCAAGCATTGTCAAGAGAAAAATGCACCGAATGTACACCCGCGGACATAATACTTGACAAAGTGCATGCTCAACTTGTTATTATGTGCATAATACTTGTTAAACCAAGTCTGCGTTTGCAACTTGGAAAGGGGGAAGTATGACGGAACAAGACTGGAAGGACTTAGCTATAAAGGCGGGAACGGTATTTACTCCTGCAACTCCAATTAATAAAAAGGCTCTTTTTGCTGGTCGCACTAAACAAGTGCGGCAAGTTGTTGATGTATGTAATCAGCGTGGACAGCATGCGATTATTTTTGGAGAGCGAGGAGTTGGGAAAACATCACTTGCCAACACCCTGACCGAAGCTCTTTCTATTGAAGATGGAAGTGATTATGACCTTATGTTGCCTCGTATAAACTGTGTGAGCACAGATAACTATTCAGATATATGGAAAAGGATTTTTGAACAAATAGAAGTGAAGCAAAAAGTAAATAGAATTGGTTATAAAAATGATAGCGATATTATAATCTCCACCATTGCAGATTTTTACAATAAAGAAAAAGTTTCACCCGATGACGTGCGCCAAACTTTACTTGTATTATCACAAAATAATGTGCTTGTATTTATTATTGATGAATTTGATCGCATTGAAGATATTAAAACAAAAACCGCTATTGCAGATACAATAAAAACCTTCTCTGATCACGCTATTAAGGCTTCAATGATTTTAGTGGGGGTTGCAGATGCTGTTGAAGAACTCATTAAAGAACATTTTTCTATAGAACGTGCTTTAGTCCAAATCCAGATGCCTCGAATGTCGAGAGAAGAGTTACATGAAATCTTAGAGAAAGGGTTGCAGAAACTTGGGATGACTATTAATGATAAATCAAAAAATCGCATCTCTCTTTTATCCCAGGGGTTGCCTCATTATACTCATGCTTTAGGTCTTCATTCGACAAGAAATGCTATAGACAACAAAAGAATGAATGTTACAATTGACGATGTAGAGTTAGCTATTAATAGAGCACTTGACGAATCACAACATACAATTAAAAGTTCATATCATAAAGCTATACTTAGCACTAGGAAAAAAAGTATATATCCTCAAGTTTTACTTGCTTGTGCCCTTGCAAGACCTGATGAATTTGGTTATTTTGCTCCCGCTGATGTAAGAAATCCATTAAGTAAAATTATGGGAAAGAGCTACGATATACCAAGTTTTTCACGACATTTACATGATTTTTGTGGAGAAATTAGAGAAAGAGTATTAAGGAAAACTGGAGCGAAACATCATTTTAAATATCGTTTTAGAAATCCCTTGATGCAACCTTATGTAATAATGCAGGGTTTCGCAAATAAGTTAATTGATAAGAAATTATTGGAAGAAAAATACGGTCTATTTTGATTTAGGCTTTTTCCATCTCGCTTGAGCCGCCTTTTGCGCTATTTCTTTTCGGCGTTCAGCTGATAATTTGGCAGCACGTACTTTTCCACCCTTTAATCCACCACGTTGACCAAGTAGAACAGCAAGAGGGTCTTTCCCTTCATCAAGGGCTTTCTGAACTACATCGGGGTCAATAGGAGATTTCTTTTTCCGTCCTGTAGCCTGCTCAACAATAGAACTGGCAAGGATATTTATATCATCAGGCTTCTTCTTTTTGCTTTTCCGCTCAGGCATACTTTATTGTAACATGCCTTGCAGTCGGTGTCTATAGTGGATAAAATGAAACTGACCCACTACCCACATTGCCAGGATATTGACAAGTATTTCGACATCCCGTTATAATAAGCAGTTTGCGATTATTCCGCATTGCTGTCCTCGCCTTACCAACCCGAAGAAGAGGATACATCAGAAGGGAATTGTGCGCATGTTGAATGTGAACGGGATTTTTATGATCCCATAAGACTATATAAATTTTGAAAGGAGGAAATTATCATGTCAGGAAAATCAAAAACTGATGTTGCTGCCAGGACAGGCGCCAAGAACTTGGCAAAGCTCTGCACTCTCTGTGGTAACAAGGTAGACGTTGTCATGGCTGTCACACCAACAGGAAAGAAAAGCATGAAACGCCTCTGCTGTGAAGCGTAACCAAATGTCAATGTAGGGGCAGGCACAAGACCTGCCCCTACTTTTGTTTTATCTCTATCAGGTTCCCTGAAAAATCCTTTAGAAAATAGACCGTTTTATCTTTGTATGTCCCAACGATAAGGTCCACATTTGACTGCCTGGCCTTTTCCGTGACTTCAGATAAATTATCAAGGAACAGACCGAAATGGGCAAAGTCCGGACGGGCCGGTTCAAAATCCGCTATAAACACTTCAACCTTTATTCCCGGTTTCTCGAAAACCAGAAGCCTGATCTCCTTTGAAACAGCAAATAACTGTTCGGAAAGTTCCGGCGCCAACAGGATCTCCTTTGTATTTTCAAGCCCCAGAAAATCCCTGTAAAACCGTAGTGCCTGGTCCTCGTCCCTGTTAATAATTCCAACGTGATTTAAAAACATAGCGTATTTTACAACCAAAAAGGCAAAAGTGCCATAGTGCAAATGTAGGGGCAGGTCTTGTGCCTGCCCTGATGCAACCCGGTCAACACATGCAGCCAAACAAAAAGAGAGGATTAATTGAAATCACAACTTTGAAAGCATGTTACGGACCTTCCTGAGGTTCATCTTATCATCTTCATCAGTCTTCTTCGGGGTCTCCAGGACAAGGGGCACGCTGGAAAACCTTTTATCCGACAGAATACTTTTAAATCCCTTGAGCCCGATACAGCCCTGCCCGATATGCTCATGCCTGTCTACTCCTGAACCAACAGGCTTTTTCGAATCGTTTAAGTGGATAAGCTTAAGCCGGTCAAATCCGATACTCTCTTCTATTTCATCAGCAAGTCCCTTAACTCCCTGAATCATCGCAAGGTCATATCCGGCAGCAAAGGCATGGCAGGTATCAAGACAGATTCCGGCTACGGTCTCCTCGCCGCACCTGTCAATTATTTCCGCAAGCGCCCTGATAGACGATGTAATATCTCCTCTCTCTCCAGCTGTATTTTCGAGCAGCAGAGAGGCCCTGAAACGCCTCGGCCCAAAAGCCTTCAGGATAGACTCCGCAGCAGCGGCCCTCGCCTCCTTTTCATCAACTCCCTGTACGCTGCCTGTATGAAGAACAACGTACTCAGCTCCAAGCAGATCGGCAATCTCCATTTCAGAGGCAAGAAGCCTGATCGACTTTTTACGGGTCTCATTTGAAAGAGATACCAGATTTATAAGATAAGAAGTATGGATAAAGGCCGGACTGATATCATATTTTTCCCTGAGGGACGCAAACCGCTCCGCCTCTTCCGGGGAAATAGAGTTCACCTTCCACTGTCTCGGATTATGAGAAAATATCTGGAGGGTATCGCACTTCAGTGCTGCTGCTCTTTCGATAGATTGCGAAACACCGCCGGCAATGGAAGTATGTACACCAAGCCGGAATTTATTTTTACCTGCTTTGGTCATGCAATGTACAGTATAGCATAGACCCCCGGAGCAAAAAACACATTCGACCATGGATTTCCGGTTATTTATACATCCGGGCAAAATCAGTATATAATTATATTAGACACCGGTGTTATCAGAAGCTTCTGCTGTTAACCCGGGAAGGAGCATATAAGGATGACGCATAAAATCGCGATGAGCGGCGCCACCGGCTTTGTCGGATCACAACTGTCCGGGACTCTTGGCAGCAAAGGATGGAAGATCATACCTCTCGGCAGAAGTGATTTCAAATCAGACGGGCCTGCTGACAGGGTCCGAGGGGCAGACACAATTATCAACCTCGCCGGCGCCCCTATTATAAACCGATGGACAGAGGCATACAAAAAAGAGCTGTATGCGAGCAGAATCAATGTTACAAAAAGCCTGGTAACAGCCTGCTCACAGATGGACCCAAAGCCCGGGCTGTTGATCTCAACCTCCGCAGTCAGCTATTATCCCCCCGGCGGTCCCTACACAGAAGAGGACGATAAAAGGGCAGACAATTTTCTGGGAAAGCTGACTCAGGACTGGGAAAACGAAGCCTTAAAGGCAGAAGATCTCGGTATAAGAACAGTAATTTTCCGCTTCGGCGTTGTTCTCGGAAAGAGCGGGGGGGCACTGAAGCAGATGCTCACCCCTTTTAAACTTGGAATGGGAGGAACAATTGGTGACGGATCACAGCCATTTTCCTGGATACATATAGAAGACCTTGTCCACGCATATGAAGCGGCAATCGACAACACGGATTATTCGGGCATATACAACCTCACCGCACCGAATCCGACAACCAATAAAGGGCTTACCCGAGCACTGGGAAAAGCACTGCACAGGCCGGCATTTCTGAAGATCCCCGAATTTGTTATGCGCACAAAGCTGGGCGAAGGAGCGCAGATACTTACAAGCGGTCAACATGTCATTCCCGCAAGACTTATTGACAGCGGATTCAACTTCCTGTTTTCCGGGATTGAAGAAGCCGTGAAGGACTGTGTTTCCTGAGCAGCTGAAATGGAGGATATAATGGATTATGAAATCAAAGCAGTAACCTTGGAAGAAGAATTTAAAGTCTGCCCGTCATGCGGATACAGGGACGGGTTTCACTCAATGTTTAAAAAAGAGGCTGACACAACCAAATGGCTTTTTATCTGTCCATCCTGTCACAATGTTTTTGATATCGGCTATACTGTTTAATATCAAATGAGCAAACCTGAAGATTTCGAAAAACGATACCAGACCGGCGACCTCCCCTGGGACACGGGTGACCGCGATAAACACCTGGAGCAGTTCATTAAAGAACATTCTATTGCGCCTTGTTCAGTGCTTGAACTCGGAACCGGGACTGCCAGTGATGCTGTCTGGCTTTCACAAAAAGGGTTTAAGGTAACAGCAGTAGATGTTTCTTCCACTGCCGTAGATATGGCACGCACAAAAGCTGCTGATGCCAGTGTGAATATTGAGTTTGTCCTCGCAGACATAATGAAGGACGACATTCCGGCCGGACCGTTTGATCTTGTATACGACCGGGGATGTTTTCATATCTTTGAATCAGCGGAAGAGAGAGCACTCCTTGCAGAGATGATCTGGAACCGGCTCGCCCCTGGTGGCTACTGGTTCAGCATTATAGGCAGCACGGACGGAGCAAAGCTTAAAGAAGGGCCGCCGAGAAGGTCTGTACTTGATATTGCATCAGCAGTTGAACCACGGTTTGAGATCATTTTACTTAACGCTATTGAGCTGGATACCAATCTCCCGCAGCCACCGCGGGGCTGGACATGCCTGATGCGCAAACGTTCATCTTTGAAGTAGACCCTATGCACAAACCACTATTCATCACTCTTGGTATTCTCCTTGTAGGATTTGCTGTTCTCGGCATATTCCTCCCGGTGCTGCCGACTACGCCTTTCCTGCTGCTGGCCCTTGCATGCTTTGCAAAATCTTCAGAAAAGCTCCATGACTGGCTTTTAACAAATAAAACACTCGGCCCGTTCATCAGGCAGTGGCATGAGACAAGGAGTATGTCCCGGAAGGCAAAGGTCTATGCGCTCATCTCTATTTTTATCGGAGGGGGAATATCGATTCTTACTGCAGATACGGTTATGTTGAAGTTCCTTCTGACTGCAGTGCTCATCATCCCCGTTGTTATTATACTGAGAATCAAAACCTCTGAATCGTTTTAATATATCGAATGAACCGGGCAACTGAACGCTATAATGCTACTGCTGATCAAAAAAAGGGGTCACGAAAAATCGCAACCCCTTAAGTAGTGCTGATGTCCCCATGGGGATTTGAACCCCTGTTCCTAAACCCGTAACCTTAGTTCTTCTGGGTAGCAGGCTGGCAGGACTATATATTTATAGGAATAAATTTATAAAGAAGTAAACTGAAATCCTGTTTTCAGCCTGCTTTAAGATTAAAAAGTCCCTCTTTCAGCAGATCTGTCTGTATATCTGTATTATTCTTGACATAGTGTCATAATGTCACTATACTATGTTTAATTATGACTCATTATCATCAACGCGAGATTACCCCTCTGATACTTGAGGCGTTAAGCAACATGCCTGTTGTCGTTATTTCAGGCATGAGACAGACTGGGAAAAGCACCTTTATCCAAAGGCAGCCGGAGATTAGAAAAAGAAAATATGTTACCTTCGACGATTTTTCATATCTTCAGGCAGCTAAGGAAGACCCTGACAGCTTTGTCGAATCTGAAGTCCCGCTGGCTATTGATGAAGCACAGAAGTGTCCTGATTTATTAATTGCCATTAAAAAGAGAGTTGACAGAATGAGGAGACCGGGACAATTCCTGCTTTCAGGATCTGCCAATTTTTCAATGTTGAAGAATATTTCAGAGAGCCTCGCAGGTCGTGCGATCTATTTCAATATGCGCCCTTTTACGATAAGGGAAATTAAGAAGAAAATATCGGGGCTACCGTTTCTGTATAATTTTTTCAATACCCTCAAGATACCGGGTACTATCAAAGCGGCCCCGATAAAAAATGAAGATATTCTTACGGGAGGCATGCCTTCCGTATGCCTTAATGAAACAAAGAACAGACTGCTCTGGTTTAAAGGGTATGAGCAGACATATCTTGAGAGGGATGTCAGGCAGATAAGCCAGATCGGAAACATCATACCATTCAGGCAATTGCTGCAGCTGACCGCCATGAGAACAGGCCAGATACTCAGCCTTAGCCAGCTCGGCAGAGATGCAAAGCTTAATGTTGCTACAACGTCCAGACACCTTTCCATTCTTGAGGCCTCTTTCATCACAAACCGTATAAACCCCTATCTTAAAAACCGCGCAAGCAGGCTTATTAAATCTCCCAAGCTCTATATAAGCGATTCAGGGCTTGCCTGTTACCTCGCAGGGATTAAGAGTCTGGAGTCTGAACAGATCAAAGGTGCAATGCTTGAAACATATGTTGCACAGAACCTTTGCGGGATAATAGATTCAGCATGGCCCGAGGCGCAGCTTTATTTCTGGAATGTGCAGGGAAGATATGAAGTAGACTTTATAGTCGAAGCAGGCAACAGATGCCTGGCCATAGAAGTAAAATCCGGCGCCAGGTGGGACAACAGGGATTTATCAGGGCTTAAAGCATTTCTCCAGGCAACGCCGCATTGTATCGGGGCCGTACTTGCCTGCAATGTGAGAGAGACGGTTAAACTGGGCAAGCGCATATGGGCAATACCAATAAGCGTTCTTCTTTCATAGGGATAGAAGGCTTAGAAAGAACATTGATCTCATTGTGGAGAAACTAAATTTGTAAAATGTGGGTCTGACCCCACCCACATTAACCGCAACAGGACTATTTAAGGCATTGGCAAGCATGACGACCCCATGTTCAGTAAATGCATACGGCAGGTGAAGAGAGTACTTGATCTATCTTCTTTCACCCTTCAAACTTCACTCTTCTCACTTCTATTATATTCTTTTCGAGATTCCCTTATTTTAAATTCAAGAGATTCCCGCTCTCTCTTCAGTTCTTCTTCTGTCGGCAGGTAAAGCTTACACTTCGATGCGAAAATGTTTTTACTGTTTTTCAGGAGTGTATATTTTGCCATTGCCTCTTTTTTTTCAGCACAGAGTATCAGACCGATTGTCGGGTTGTCTTCA
>JBDLIC010000073.1:0-17460 GCA_039715075.1 Nitrospirota bacterium | reverse complement strand
TCGGGAATCCATGATATGGCAGGCCTGGATTCCGGCTCAAAAGACTACCGGAATGACACTTAAAAAAAGTGTAAAGAAGCGTTAGGGACAGGACACTAGATAGTTCCTGTTGTGGAAACATATAATTATTATAAATGTCACCCTGAACTTGTTTCAGGGTCTCTTAATATTATATAGCTTTAGATTCTGAAACAAGTTCAGGGTGACAAGCAGGTCTCCTGCAGGACTTATTTCATATGTATAATAACAGAACTTCCCGGAGTTTCTACTCTTTCATTTGGATCGTGGTAGTACTTGAATCTGAATAATGCATCAAGGCCGTGACAGTCAATGCACATAAGGTTGTATGTCTGTGCCCTGAGGAAGCTGTCATTCGCTGTTCCTTCCGTATTAACTCCTTTGCCTTTTACATCAAACCTTGGGTGCCACTTATGAACTTCGTGGCATGATGGGCATGAAATATTGCCTACTGATGAATATTCACCGGTCTTTTCATCGAAAAGAGGGAAATAATCTGGCGTTCCCTTTACGTCTCTTCCAACATTGGTAATAAGCTGACCGTCAGGATGAGAGTCGATAACAGGTATCTTATCTTTGGCAGAGCCGTCTTTTGAATGGCAGTAATTACACATCTTGTCCATTATGCTTTCTCCTTTTGAAAAGCCCTGCGCCCAGAGTTTGATCTTGTTCTCGCTGTTATGGACAAGATGACAGACCCCGCATGTGCCGGATTCTGCCGGAGTCTGATTGATAATATTCTTATACTCAGGCGCTGTTACCAAAAGGTCGTGGTCTGTCTGTTCAATAAAGGTCTTATCTTCGTGGCAGTTTTCACAGAGCTTCGGAGCAGGGGAATTTTCCTGTCTTAAAAAACTGTTTTGTGAATTCCCTTCATCTTTATAATGGTTATCTGAAATGATTTTTAGAGGGTCCCATCTATGGGGGTCATGACATGTAGGGCAGCTCATAACACCGTCTTTGGATACCCTGCCGTCTTTGTCAAAAAGCGGGAGGGACGTCTTGATTCTTTTTTCTGATGGATCAATATTCACAGGATGAGAGTGAATGTCGACAGTCTTGTCTTTGCCTACAGCAGAATCGTTATGACAGTCGACACAGATATTTTCAGCTGTATGTTCACCCTCATTTGACTCTTCCCTTGCCCATAAATAATATTTCTGCGCGCCGTGAGCAATATGGCAGGTGCCGCATATTCCGGATTTAGCGGGAGTCTGCTCCAGGATGTTCTCTTCTTCAGGGGCCACCTTGCCGAGGTCGTGTTTTGAATTGCGGACATAAAACTTATCATAATGACATTCCCCGCAGATATCAGGGGAAGCCTTGCGGAGAAATGATGTTCTTCTGTCGCCTGTCACCTCTTTTCGTATTTCTCCCTCTGTTGAATCAGCCCGCCACCTGTGAGGGTCATGACAAGTTGCACATGTGAGTTTGCCGTCTTTATCCTGGACCCCCCGCCTGTTAAACAGGGGAAGGGTCAACTTACCATTCCTCGTGTGCAGGGTCACAATAAAATCGTTTCCTTCCTTCTTTTCAAAGGGTTTTATATTGAGGGGGTGTGTAACATCAGCAGGGATGGACTTCTCTGCTATATTGCCCTTGCTGTGACAGCTCATGCAGAGCTGTGTCGTAAAATCTTCGCCTTCCCCCTTCTTTCTCGCCTCTTTATGGGGGAGGTGGCATGCTGAACATACCCCTGCTTCGGAAACGGTCTGCCCCTGCAGATTCTTCTCATCAGGCGCTGAATGAATAAGATTATGTTTTGTGTCCGCTATAAATTTTTTGTCTGTATGGCAGGTAAGGCAGAGTGTAGATTTTTTGTCTTTCTTGATAAGTAACAGATTCTTTTCTATTCTGTTGTTGTGTATTTTATGGCATGTCTGGCATATGATTTCACCATTAAGCCCCAGCTTTGCACCCTTTTTGATTAGCTTATCAGGTATCTTCACCTTTTCTGATTTTGCATTTATCACATGGTAGTGATTTCTTTTGCCATCCGGGGTGAAGATGTTTTTATCAGAATGGCATTCAAGGCAGAGCCCTGAATTTCTGGAGCTCTCAATCAGAAAGCTTTCATTATGAGAGCCGTGTACTACATGACAGGTTTCACAGATCAGGTGGTTCTTCCCTGTTCCGATACGGGCCCCACGGGCAAGCAGTTTTTCGGGGATTTCTCTTTCCATATTACCGATGGGGTGGTTTCCGGTCTCTAACCCCCCGTCCTTGTCAGTGTGGCATATACGGCACATGGCTGAATCAGTATTGGACGCTCTTATGAAAATAGTTTTTTCCATGCCCATCTCGCTCGAAACACCGTGGGCAGTATGGCATGTAGCACATTGTATGTTGCCGTCCTTGTCCATGGGGAACATTTCTGGAATCTTCATATGTTCAGGAGGGGGTTTGTTAATCTTGTGTCTGAGGTCGTTATAGACCCGTGCCCTTGAATCAACAACGCTTCCGTCGTGGCATGAGAAGCATATCTCCGGTTTTGCCGCGACCTTTTCCGCCTGGTACTCAACGAGATCTGATCCTGTTCCATCAATGAAAAAGGTATCTATCCATCGATAATGGCAGATAGCGCATTCTTTTGCGGAATCAGGATTTCTCGGGGCCTCTATGGCTGATGAACTGCCGGGCATAAGCGCGAAAGAGAAGAAGAGCAAAAATGCAAAAATGCAATAGCATTTAATCCCTGTTTTTCCCTTCTGAACTTCCGCGCTTCCGCGCTTCCGCACTTCCATGCTATTTCTCATTTTCCTCAATACTGTACACACTCACCCTCTCGGCAAACATTTCCACTACGTAGAGCCTGTTTTTGCTGTCAACAAAAATCCCCATGGGTTTAATGAATTTTCTGACTTTTCCCTTTTCGGGATAGCCTATAGCAGAGTATAATTCACCGTTATTTTTGAATACCTGAATAACCCCCATATAGCTGTCGCTTACATAAATACGGTTTTGACTGTCGATTGCAATGCCTTTCGGTCTGAAGAATTCTCCCTTCTCAACACCCCACCCGCCGATTATGTTAACGAACTTGCCGTCTTCTGTGAACTCCTGAACTCTCGTATTCACAACGTCAGTAATATATAAATGATTATCGCTGTCAATGGCTGCGAGGAATGGATATCTGAACTCCGTTCGCTCCATGCCTGGAGAGCCGTATGTGCCGAGCAGCTGGAAGGTGGAAAGGTCGAATATAAGAAAGCAATGATTATTATTGTCAATCACATATAACCGGTTCACAGTTTGATTCGCTACTACGTCCGTCGGGTCTGAGGGATTGTTATTTTTTGCAGGCACGTTGACCTGAGAAATAAAATTCCCTTCAGGGCCAAATATCTGTACTCTATGATTTCCGGAGTCCGCTACATACACCTTTCCGGAATCATCTATATCAATTCCCAGGGGGAAGCTGAAACTGCCTTTGGAAGAGCCCTTGCGCCCGAATGAAAATTTATGATTGCCCTCCTGATCAAAGACCTTTACTTTGTTGTTTACCCCGTCCAGGACATATATGAATCCTTTGTTTGAAACTGATACATCACTGGGCTGGTTAAAGTCATGAGAAATATTAAACAGATGTTTGACGTTTGTGAGTCTTATTCCAGAGGCAGACTCAGCATGCAATATCGGGTCCAGAATAAAAAAAAGTGAGAAAATGGTGATCAGGACTGATTTGCGGAGTAGAGATTTTCCTGGCAAATAATTATTCTTCAAAGCAGAAAAATGACACCTTTCTGTGCCGGGCATTTTACATTTAAAAAATGAAATTTGACTATTAGGACACAGGTATATTCTACAATACTTTGGGCCGGAATAATCAATGTATTACTCTTGTACAAAAGTAAAGTTCTCCTCCTGCAAGGCGGGGCTTCAAAAAGATTAACTGCATTATAGACTGCTCAACCTGTTTTCCCCCCTTTAGTAAAGGGGGGCTAGGGGGGATTTTATAATAAGGAGAACTTTTCAAAAACAAAAAAGTATGCAAGCATTTTAACAGCCGGGTTACTTTTGCTCTGAAACTCCTGGTTGAAGCATCTTAGGCATATAAAACTCTGTATAGTTTTTGATCATTCCGACGACTTCAGTTCCGGTAATGGAGTCTATTCTTTTTTTCGGATACCCTATTGCTTCAAAAGGAAGGAAGGGATTTTCCTTCTGGTGGCATTCTTCGCATTGGACCGGTTTTTTGCTGACGACCTTGTGTACAAGTTTCTTTGCCCTTGATTTCTGGGCCTCTGTAAGAGTCCTCTCCCTGTCACGATATTCACGGGCAAAATCAATCCGTTCCTGGGAATCAATCCTGCGAAGTTCGCCGTCTACACGTTCAAAGGGAATTATTTTGGCCCTGAAAGTCCCCGGCCTTGCCCTGGCCACGGGGCTCTCGACTATCTCCCCGGTTGCCCTGTCATACCATTTAAATACACCCGTCTTCTGTTCCTTTTCGAGTTTTACATGGCATGTCTGGCAGCCGACGAAAAAGGCATGCATATTTAAGAAGGCCCTTATTTCCTTTACAGCGTCATGCGGCATATCGCCGTGGCATCCAACGCAATAGGACCTATTGTCTGGTCCGATGTCAAAACCGATATGATGGAAGTGCCCTTCAATCCTCTGCTCTTCGAGGATCCTGTATCCGAGATAGTGCTTTACCCTCTCATCGCTTTCGAGTATGATCTTTTCAAAGGTGGTTTTGTCTACCTTCACCGTCTGATCTTCCTTGAACTCTGCTATCTCCTGGGACTGCTTTCTGTCTTTATATTCATGGACGATATGTCCGAAGGTGACTTTCCATATTATTATTATAAAAAATATGGTCAATACCATGAACCCCAGCATGTAAATTTTAAACAGGAACTCTTTCATCAGGAATGCCCTCCTTCTTCTTCAATGGGCTCATCATGGTGGCCGCCGTGTGGTGGAAGAATTTCATGTTCCAATCCGTTCTTTTTCATGACCTCTACATAATACTGATAGTGCTCTTCGACCATGAGTTCCTCTGAAAGATATCCTGTTAAAAAAACGGTCCCCATCGGAAATACGGATATCGAGAAATGGACGTTATACCAGTGCCAGATAAAAAGGAAAAGAGCTGCCAGAAGTGCCTCGTCACTATGGGCGATTAACAGAAAGTTTATGGCAGAACCCGGCATCAGTACAGAAAACAGTTCCTTGTTCCACATGATAATTCCTGATCCCCCGATGATAACCATACCCCAGAAGGGCGCCCAGTAATCAAACTTTTCCTTCCAGGTGAAGTTATCACCGTCAGGCCGTTTAGTTGTCAAAAAGAAGAGATATTTCATAAGGGCCGCGATGTCCTTCGCGTCCTTGAGGTTGGGAGTAAGGTTTTGATCTGCCAGGACTTTCAGTACTCCCATGACGCCCATTTTCCCTTCCTTCTCTTTTTTGGGTTTGATATAAAATTTGTGTATAACATAAATCAGGTAAAAGACGTGATAGAAAAACAGTACCATCAGGATTGCGCCGAATACCTTGTGTACAATCGGCGCTATATGGATCCCGCCGAACAGGGCGTAAAGATACGGGGCCCATGCTGCACCCGAGAATTTTAAAGGCATACCCGTCAGGACCAGAAGAACAACTGATATGGCCAGGATGATATGCTGTATTCTCTGGTTAAGGGTAAATCTGTAAAAGTGCTTTTTGCCGTCAACTATCTTTATAGCAGGATATTTTTCCATAACCTATTTCCTCCGTCCTATCTTTGCATGGGGAAAGAACCTTCTCACAATATCCAGAAAAATTATTCCCATAAGCGGAAGCAGGGTGCCGCCGGTCAATACGATAAAAAAGACTGTAAAAAAGTACTGTATCGGACTCTGTACCAGATTGAATTCAGCATGGACACCGTAACTGGCAAACTTTGGAGATGCCGTCGGGTGGCAGTCCATGTTCGTGCATATCTTGGAACGGTTATCTTTGTGTATAGATGATTCCGGGTCATCATTGCTCAACATTTGATGGACGGAAGTCCCCTTTCTTACATGGCAGTCAAGACAGTCGGGTATACGCTCATCCAGAAATTTCGCGGCTTTCCCATGGAAGGTCTCTCCGTATGAGAAAACAGCCTTTGTCGAAAGCCCATGCCTGGCAACGAGTTCAGGGTCGTCATGACAGCGCCCGCACACCTCTGCAATATTCAGGGGGTTCCTGCTCTTATGCAGCCTGGTCGTTACATGATTGTAAAACCTGTAGATGAATTCTTCCTTTTTGTGACAGACCCTGCACCTTCCGAGAGATTCATCGGAGATGCCGGGACGTACTCTCTTGAAGAAAGAAATAGGTCTGTACAGCGGATTATCATGGCAGTCCTTGCAGGTCGGATAGTCGGCAATATATTTTTTTTCTTTACCCTCTGTATCAATTGTGCCGTGTACACTGGTACTTATGAATGTTTCAACGTCCTTGTGCGAGAATTTCTTTTCTGATGACGGCTCTATAATATGGCACTCTATAAGACAGTCTACTTTTTTGGCAGGATCATGGGGTATCTTTTTTACATCAACATGACAGCCCTCACACTTAACCTTTGCATGGACACTGTTATTGAAAATATCTTCATTAACATAAAAGAGCCGCATTTGTCCTTCTTCGTCAACCCTGCTTATGCCCGGGTATTTATGGCACAAGAGGCAGTTGCCGACATCAGCGGCAAATGAGACAGAGATGAAGACGCAAAGGAGGAGAGGGATTAAAAGAAGAGAAATATACAAGCCTGTATTCTTTTGCGAGGACTTCATAATCTGTCCCTCCTATGAGAGGCCCACAATTACTAAGTTGCGAAAATAGAGAATAATTGATTAACGGTTTTAGGATACAGGATAGAGCGGGGTTTGTAAAATAATTAATTATTATAAAAATATAAATGAAGGAGGATGTGAGCAGCAGCTTATTTTAAGAGGATGATATTTGTCCCTGAGGATGGTTTTTCAACTCTTTCAACCGGGTCGTGATAATATTTGTACCTGAAAATTGCATCAAGACCGTGGCAGTCAATGCATATATTGTTATAGCTTACATTCCTGAGAAAGCTGTTTGTTGCGTTGCCTTCAAGGTTTTCATTTTCCCCCTTTGCCTTCACCAGGGGACTCCATTGATGGGCGTTATGGCACGTCGGGCACGAGATATTGCCTACATTAGTCTCTTTGCCTGATATCTTGTCGTAGAGTGGGGCAAAATCAATTGCAAATCGGTTGTTCCGGAATACATTATTGATCAACCTGAGCTCGGGGTGGGTTGCTATCTGCGGGACCCTGCTCTCTCCCGGACTCCCTTCAGCGTGGCAGCTGTTGCAGAGCGCGTCCACCACATCTTCATCGTATGTTACATCACCGTAATCTCTGGCCCACAGTTTTATTTCATTCGGGCTGTTGTGGACAAGATGACATACTCCGCACTGCCCGGATTCCTTGACTGTCTGTCCCAACAGGTTTGTGGCTTCCGGGGCTGTAATGTTGAGGTCATGGTCAGTCCCGTCAACGAATGCCTTGTCCTCGTGGCATGTCATGCACAGGCCGGAGGTCGGAGAATTTGATTTCCTTAAAAAGCTGTTTCTCGCATCACCTTCAATATTTTTAAAGGGATAATACAAAAAAGGTTTGTCCGGGTCCCATGTATGGGGGTCATGGCAGGTGAGACATACTATTTTCCCGTTCTCCATCCTGTTGCCGTCACTGTCAAATAAGGGGAGTGATGTCTTGATTTTAAATTTATCCAGGGTAACATCAACAAGATGATAATTTTCCCCGAGAAGCTTTTCTCTTGCCGCACCGTTTTCATTGTGACACGTGGTACATAACTGGCTGACAAAATCTTTTTCCCCTGAAAGTTTTTTTGCCCACAGGACTTTAGTCACTGCATTGTGCGGTATATGACATACCCCGCACGGTCCGGATACGGCCGGGGTGAAACCCTGCACGTTTTCTTCTTCCGGGGCAGTTACTGAAAGATTGTGGTCAGATGTTACCAGTTGTTTTTTCGCGGCATGGCATTCGACGCACATTGCTGACTGGAAATTGGGCACCCTTAAAAAACTGTTCATTGCATTGCCTTCCACATTTTTGCCGCCCCTGTTGGACAGAGTTTTCGGGTCCCACCTGTGAATGTTATGACATGTGAAACACTGTACTCTGCCTTTTGGATTATCGGAGCCGTCTTCCGAAAACAGGGGGAGGCTCTCCGGAGTCTCCATGCTGGCAGGGAGATCAACGTTGATAGGGTGTGAATATTCGCCGGTGTGTTTTATGTCATAAGGGGTCTCTTCACCATGACAGGTGAGGCACATCTGTGTTGCCGGATTTCCTTTTTTCAGCGGCCTGGCCCATAATTTTTTACCCGAAGCATTGTGGGGCGTATGGCAGGCGCTGCAGGGGCCTGAATCAGAAACTGTCTGGCCCCTGAGGTTTTTTTCACCGGGCATGGTTATGCTGAGATCATGTTTTGTATTGATCAGGCCTTCCTTTGAGGTATGACAGGTTACGCACAGCAGCGAGTCGTCGTTTTTTACCAGGACCAGCTTCTCTCCTTCTGCTCCGTGTACCCTGTGGCAGGACTGGCATATTACCATGTTTTTCTCTGTTGCCCTTTTGGCGCCGATCTCGAAAAGCCGTTCAGGCAGTTTGAGTTCTTTTGTATGCAGTGGATGTCCATTGGAGCGGCTGTAAGCAGACTGGTTTCTGTGGCATTTCTCACACAGCCCTGAATCAATATTCACTTCCCTGTAGACAGCTGTCCGTCCTCCTTTATATTGCGCGGAAGCTCCTTTGCCGTGGGCGGAATGGCAGGTGCCGCAGTAGATTTCGCCATTTACGCTTAAAGGTAGTTCCGGGGGGATTTTGACATTCTTTGACGGCTTTACAAAGACAGGGTGCCTTTTAAATTTTCCTGTGATATGTCGTGAATCCTTAACATATCCATCGTGGCAGCTGTAGCATATATCTTCGGAGCTTACTACCCCCTGTGTATCCTTCATCAGTACATTACCCGGTTGAAAGGGTACAAGTGATTCCTGTTCAGTCCTGAAATCATCCAGCCACATAATATGACAGACAACACAGTCTCTCTTGGAAGACATCTCAAGGGCAAATGCAGGAGAGGTTGTGCTAAGGGCGGCCAGGATAATAAGCAAGTACTTTGTTGTCTTGAATATGAAACGCATGTTTTTGCGATTTTTTAAATAATTAGAGTCTGTGTATAAACTGCCGTTTTTTATTTTTGTCATGCCCGAAGTTAGTAATCGGGCATCCAGAACTTGCTGGAAAAACTGGATTCCCGCTCAACAGATTACGGGAATGACGGCTTAAAGTTTGACTTTATACACAGACACTAATTAGAGGTTCTATTCCAGTATCTGCAATGCAGTCACTTTGTCCCCTCTCATCTCCACCACCAGTAGTCTATCATTTTTATTTATGAGAATACCTACCGGCGCCTTAAACACCCTCTTCCGGTTGTTTTCACATAAAATACCCAGATAGCGCCCCATGTCTGTGAAGGCCTGTATTACTCCCATATAGCTGTCGGTGACAAAGACCCTGTTCTTTCTATCCAGCGCTACACCCTTGGGCCTGAAAAAATTGCCCTGGAGCACTCCCCATGAACCTATGGATGAAACGAATTTTCCAAAAGGATCAAACTTCTGGACACGCGTATTCAATACATCAACGACAAATATTTCATTGTATGAATTCTGTACCATGATGCCGGGGAACCTGAATTCACCGTATTCTTCTCCAAAATGCCCGAACTCAAATTCAAATGAGCCGTCTTGTTTATGCACCTTGATTTTGTGGTTTTCATTGTCAGAAATATACAGATAGTTTTTCAGGTTCGAAACCAGAATATCGACCGGATCAGGTTCTACTTCACCGGGGCTTTTCTTTACTTTAAACATAGATTTAAAGTTGCCCTTTAAATCAAATACCTGGATCCTGTGGTTGCCGGAGTCAGCTATGAAGACTTTTCCCTTTCCGGATATGTCTATACCAACAGGAGAATTAAATTTTCCCTTTCCTGTGCCGTCGCTGCCAAAGGAGAATTTCCATTTACCGTTAGTGCCGATTACAATTATCCTGTTATTGACGCCGTCAACAATATACAGGTCCCCATTAGGCGCGACAGCAATGTCACTAGGCTGGTTGGATCCGGGCTTGACTTCAAAAAGGAATTTCGAGTTGATGCATTCCAGGGCGTACAGGCTCTCCGGAATACAGAATGCAGAGAAGATAAGTACTAATATGAAATAAGTATGAACACGTTTCAATGGAATTATCGTCCCATAAAGTTATTAAGGGCCCAGACAAACTGTCTGGACCCCCGGATATTTTACACAAACCAGTATCTTACTGGAAGAGGTTAGGTATGTAGAATTTTTCGTACTTTGTGACAAGTCCGGTAATGTTCAGCTGCTGTAAATCAATGGTCCTGTTTGATGCAAATCCCATTTCCCTGAACTTAAGGATACTCTTTTTTGCATGGCATGCTTTGCATTCATGCCCCTTTGGTTTAATGTGAACATGGAATTTCTTTTTGACATTGTCCCGCTGCTCCGGGGTGAGCTGGTCCTTTACTTTTGCGTAGTCCTTTGCCAGATCTGAGTCCTGAATCTCGATGGCTGACGTAAGAGCACCATCTTTTTCAAAGTAGGGAGCGATCTTCGAGAAATTATCGTCAACTTCAACAAGGCTGCCTGTCTCAGGATTATAGCTTGTACCGAAGAATGGACCTGTTGGGCTGCTCTCCATAGGATTGTACCATTTGTAGACAACGTTATAATCCTTTTTATCCTCTATGTGGCAGGTCTCGCAAACGAAAAACTGCGTATGCATATTTAGCAGTGCCCGTACCTTTTTGTTCTTGCTGTGAGGATAGTCAGAGTGGCATATGTAACATACAGGCTGCATGTTTACCGGGAGCTGCGGGTACTCAACAACATTATGGAAATGCCTGTGTTTTTCGTATGCTTCCTGTTCTCTAACTTCTTCAAGGATTGCGGACCTTGAGCCTTCTTCTATCTTGTCTCTGATCGGGACCAGAACTGCAGGGCCGTGGGGCGAAAAGGTCACCTGGTATATGGCCCCAATTAATACTGTAAGCGTAATGATTTTAAATATAAACCCGATCAGGTATACTTCTTTGGGATGATTTATTCTTCTTGGTTTGCCAGGCAATTAAAGGTCACCTCCTCTAGTTAGTATCTAAACCTTTTTCTTTTATAATTTCTTTTATATATTCTTTTTCTTCAGGGAATTCATCGAGATTTCTGATGTACTCCAGGAAGTGCTCTTCTATCTGGTGTTCCCTTGTGATATTTCCTGTTATAAAAGACCACTGGAGCGGGAACCTGCCCGGGACCAGATGGACATTTGACCAGTGCCAGAAGACAATGACGGTAATTGCCATTATCGCTTCGTCTGCATGCATAAGCCTTGCAAGGTCCTGGCCGAACTTCGGGTCAGGCCAGATGGTTGCCATCACCTCGGGAAACAGCAGTGATGTACCCGCTGCGATCAATACGAATGTTCCCCATATAATCGCAAGATAATGAAGCTTCTGCTTGTACATGAACTTTTCCATTTTCGGTCTGTACTGCTCACGTCCGGTGAAGTACTTAATGTCATGGATTACGTCATGCAGATCTTTCAGCATCGGGATCTGTGTCCTTTTGATGTCGAACCGCTTTTTCATAATTTTATGCAGGGTGCCCCCGATAAGGGTTGAAAGATGGTAGAGGCTTGCAAGAATCATAAGGGCTGCGGCTCCTTGATGGATTAACCTCGCGATATCCGGTCCGCCGAAGAGTTTCATGACAATAGGCGCCCACCAGAGGTCTCCAAAGTGGAGTGTCAGACCGGTTGCAGCCAGAACAAGGAAAGTTATGAATGTCAGAAAATGCTGTATGACTATATGCATTGAGTACCGTGGAAGGTCACCCAGGGGGTCCGATTGGACATGCTTGTATATGTCCCTCGGGATATTCCCCACACCTTCGACGAATGTAGGATCTCCTGCGGCCTCACCCTCATTGGCGGAGATTGAAATCTCTTCTGTAGTTGACATTATGCCTCCTTAATATATATGTAAAATCAAATACTGAAAGTCGATGTAATTACTTTTTCTTTTCCTTTGTTTTGCTCTTTTTCTTTTCGCGCCATGAAGTACCATCTATTATCTGAATTTTTATACCGTCTTTTCTCCGTCCATATGATTCGAGCACCATAAGCCCGACAAGGCCGAAGACAGACCCGTAAAAAACAAATGTCAGTCCCAGATTCATAAAATACAGGATTGGCTTTTCATGTTTTCCAATCCTTGAATGAACGTCAATCTGGACAAATCGTTCATTTACGTTTTCGTGGCACTGTCTGCAGGTATTCACCAGGTTGTCCTTGTGGACTGTTGCCTCTTTTTCACTCAGTTTATAAATGTCATGTATAGCGCTTGTAGCGTGGCAGCTGACACAGTCGGCTGTTTTCTCTGAGCCGAGTCCGACCGCCTTGCCGTGGATTGATTCATTGTAAGACTCAACGGCCTCAAGACTTTCCTTCGAAACATTCAGCTTCTTCATCAGTACAAGGTCAGCATGGCAGTTGATGGAGCATAACTGGACAATCTGCTGTGGTGACCGGGATGTTTTTGACCTGAGACGGTGGGTTATATGTTTATATGCCTGTGTAACTCCCTTTCTCTCATGGCAGTTAAGGCAGCGGCTCAGGGTCTGTTCAAAAGCTATCCTGTTTTCATCAACCCTTGTAAACTGCGGGTTAAGATGGCAGTACTTGCAGTATGGTTTTGACGATTTCAGCAGATCCGAATCACCTTCCTTTATACCGTGGACGCTTTTATCGTAAACCTCGATTATTTTTTTATGTGAAAAGTTCTCCTTTGCAAAAGGAGGTTTGATATGGCACTCATTCGCACAGTTGACTTCATCGGTGACAGTATCATGGGGGATTTTTGTAATATATGAATGGCAGTCCCTGCACGGAACATTTCTGTGCGTGGTATTGGCATAAATATCTTCATTGACATAATAACTCTTTTTACTTCCAGTTTCGTCGATCCGACCGATCTGACGGTACTTGTGTCACATCAGGCAGTTTTCTTTGTCCGCTGCCTCTACCTGAAATGCAGCCAGTAAAAACGACAAAAATATTGTGACGAGTAAAGATATTTTCACTCCACCTGAAAGTACACGCATGCCGGACTCTCTTGCGGAATTAAAATATATCTTTGCTGATTTCATAGTTCCCCTCCTAAATAAATTAAGCTATTATTTCTCCGTTGCGGCAGGTTTCTCATTAATCTTAATAATGCAGAAGATTTTGTCCTTCTGATTATAATTACCGATCATTTAGAATGCCAGAAATTGAATCAGAAGTGTAGTTATTTTTATTTATACCTCTATAAGTAAAGCTTTTTAAACGAAATTTAGGTAAAACATACATGTATAACATTAATTAAAAATTAATGTCAAGTTATGATGAATTAACGTTAATCCTGAAAGTTTACAGGGAGCAGTTCAGGGGGGCAGGGTGCAGCACTCCTGAGGGCTAAAATTTATAAAGACTTAGGTTTGTCAGGAACAACGTTCCTCTTCTTTCTGCACCCTGACAACTGCTCCCTGACAACTGCGAATGTTATGTTATAGTAAACGATGCTGAACAACTTAAAGTTCAAAATAACTGTTACGGCCTTCCTCCTTATCTCTGTCATCATGGTATTGTCTGCATGGCGGAATATCAATGAGACCGAGCAGAAGCTCCTTAACGGACAAAAAGAAAAAGCGGTCCTGCTTTCCGACAGGATAGCACATGGTGTTATGGTGCTTATGCTGCAGAATAAATGGAAGGACCTCCAGGCCATGATGGAGAGCCTGGTAACCGACGCCAGGGAGTTGAAGCATATACGGATCCTTCGGCCCGGAAACGGGATGGTGGTAGTGTCTTCTGAGCCGAAAGATATAGGAAGGATGTTTCCCCGGAAAAGCACAGAAATAATGACCGAGAAGGATATGAAGACTTCAACTATTGTTGAGAGTGACGGCATGAAATATGCATCCAAACTTACGTTTATTAAAAATCAGCCTGTCTGCCACAGGTGCCATGGGAAAGAAAAGGATGTTCTCGGCATTCTTGATGTAGAGATTTCCCTTTCAAGAGTTGCAAAAACCATCGAAAAATTCAAGAGAAAACATCTGAATGAAGCTATTATTGGCTTCTTTCTTATTGCGGGCACTTTTGTTCTTGTAGTCGCGGTATTGATAGACAGGCCGATACGGAAGATGATCAGGACTATCAGAAGGATTGAAAACGGTGATCTTTCGGCGAGAATGGAAGAGGACAAGAAGGATGAATTCGGGCTGGTGGCAAAGAGCTTTAACAGTATGCTTGAATCACTTGAATCAGCGAAACTGGAGATAGAGACATACCATGCCGAGCAGATGCAGAGGGCGGCCAAGCTGGCATCACTTGGAGAGATAGTTTCGGGCATTGCCCATGAAATAAAAAATCCCCTTACAGGGATAAGCTGTGCTGTTCAGGTTCTGCAGTCTGATATGAGCGAAAAGGACAGCAGCAGGGAGTTGACGAACGAAATACTGAACCACATTAAGAGACTTGACCGGACTATCAAGGACCTTCTGGATTATGCAAAACCCAAACCTCCGAGGTTTGAGCCCATGAAAATAAACAATGTTCTGGATAAGGCAATATTTTTTGTCTACACAGAGGCCAGCAAGCTGAAGGTCGCTATAGAGGCCGAGGTGGGGAGTAATATCCCGGATGTGATGATGGATTCTGATCAGATGCAGCAGATCCTTTTGAATTTGATTATTAATTCTATTCAGGCCATGCCTGACGGAGGGAAGCTTGTAATCTCGATGTATGAAAAGAACAAAGATGAAATTGAGGATGACCTCTCAGATGTAATTGCGGGTGACAGGGTAATGATGATAAAGTTTGAGGATACGGGGAAGGGTATAGACGAGGAATATCTTGACAGTATATTTGATCCGTTTTTTACGAGAAAATCAAAGGGGACAGGGCTTGGATTGGCGATAAGCCAGAGGATTATCCATGAGCATGGCGGTGAGATAACCGTGAAAAGCGAGGTTGGCAAAGGGAGTATTTTTGCTGTATACTTGCCAATAGTTAAATAGTTCACCGTTCACAGTTGACCGTTCACCGTGAACGGTCAACTGTGAACAAAAAAGGGGGACTATGTTTAACTTTGAGAAATTAGATATTTATAAGGAAGCTGTAAGTTTTGCCAAGAGGATTTATAAAATTACCAGGAAATTTCCAAAAGAGGAACTGTTCGGAATATCAAGTCAACTTAGAAGGGCAGCATTATCCGTTTCTCTTAATATTTCCGAGGGAAGCAGCCGGGGCAAAAAAGAATTCAAACATTTTTTAAGTATAGCTATTGGATCGGTTTATGAGTGCATTCCTTTGATAGATATATCAAAGGAAGAAAATTATATTAGCGCTGAGGAAAATAAAGCTATCTACATGAATTGCAATAAAATAGCAGCTATGTTAAACGCATTAAAAAATTCAATCAAGTGAAAGAAGTTCACAGTCCACAGTTCACCGTATTTGGTTACGGTGAACTGTGAACGGTGAACGAATAGGGGGTTTTTTGCTCCGCGGTAAAATCCTTGTCGTTGACGACGAGAAATTCATAATTAAAAGTCTTAAGCAGCATCTCGAAAAAGAGGGCTGTGAAGTTGTAACTGCTGAATCCGGAGAAGAAGGGCTGGAAAGTTACAAGGCGGATGCCCCGGATATTGTTCTCCTGGACCTTAATATGCCGGGAATGGGCGGCATTGAGACCCTTAAGGCAATAAAGAAGCTTAACAGTGACGCTATTGTTACCATCATTACTGCCTATGGTGACATTGAAACGGCGGTTTCTGCCATTAAAATGGGTGCCTATGATTTTGTAGAAAAACCATTTGAATTAAACCGGATATCAGTCCTTATTAAAAAGGCCATGGAAACAGTGCATCTGAAAAGGGAGGTCAATCTTTTCAGGGAAGAGAAATTCGGCACCTACAGTTTCGACAATATTGTCGGGGAATCCCCGGAAATGAAGGAAATCATTACCCTTGCCAAAAAAGTTTCTGAGAGCGATGCCAATACTATCCTTATATTAGGTGAAAGCGGGACAGGTAAGAGTCTGCTGGCCCGGGCAATACATTATCATAGTGCAAGGTCGAAGGAGCCGTTTGTTGAGGTTACATGCACAGCGATTACAGAAACACTTATTGAGAGTGAATTGTTCGGTCATGAAAAGGGGTCATTTACTGATGCCAAGGCCACAAAAAAAGGGCTTTTTGAGGTTGCCAGCGGTGGGACCATATATCTTGATGAAATAGGGGACATCAAGCTGGCAACGCAGGCAAAACTGCTCAGGGCCCTTGAAGAGAGGACATTCAAGAGAGTCGGCGGTCTGAAGGACATTGAGGTGAATGTAAGGATTATAGCTACTACAAATAAAAATGACCTGGAAGGGGCTGTCCGTGAGGGCAGTTTCAGGGCGGACCTTTATTACAGGCTTAAGGTGTTCCCTATTATGATCCCTCCATTAAGGGGCAGGAGGGCCGACATAATTCCGCTTGCCTTGCATCATATAAGGAGATTTAACAAGGAGTTCCGGAAAAATGTAAACACCATATCACCGGAAGCAGAGAAGTTGTTTATAAATTATCCCTGGTATGGCAATGCCAGGGAGTTGAGAAATATTGTGGAGAGGATCTGTATTCTTGAGGATACGGACACTATATATCCTGAACACCTGCCGTCGGAAATAGTTAAATATGTAAACATGGATACAGAGGTTGATGCGGGCGGGGCGATCGACCTCCCCAGTGACGGGCTTTCCCTTAAGAATGTTGAAAAAGACCTTATAGAAAAGGCACTGAAGAAGGTTGATGGAAATCAGACAAAGGCAGCGAAATTACTCGGAATATCCAGGGATGCCCTCAGGTACAAGATGCAGAAGTTCGGTATGCTTTAATAGGGGATGCGACTATATAGTGTCTGTGTATAAACTGCCGTTTTTTATTTTTGTCATGCCCGAAGTTAGTAATCGGGCATCCAGAACTTGCTGAAAAGACTGGATTCCCGATTAAGGACTTCGGGAATGACAGACAAATAAACCGAGTTTATACATAGACTCTATATAATGATAGCAGGGAAAAGTGAAGGCGCTATTAAATGGAAAATCTATTAATTGTAAACATATTTTACACTAATCCGTTGATATATTTAATGAATACTATCTTTTTCTATGAGTAATATCTCACAGATGTGCTAAATAACACACCCAATCTCGGGGGGGATTAGTTTTGACGTTAAAATATGCTATTGAGAAAACCCTTATTTTACAGAATATTAACACCCGTTTTTT
>JBDLIC010000072.1:0-17592 GCA_039715075.1 Nitrospirota bacterium | reverse complement strand
AAAGTAATATTATCTGTGCCCCCAGCCGCTAAGGCATGTTCCAGAAGCCTTTTTCTTGTCACACCGACTTCAGCGCTAATATTTATAACATTCTCGATTAATCTATCATCTATCATTCCCCATAGCCCGTCGCTGCACAGCAGTATGAGGTCACTATGCATAATCTCAAAGGAGGTTACATCGGGATCTATTTCCTGATCTGTTCCAACAGCTTTTTCGAGCATGTTCCTTAACGGGTGTAATCGCGCCTCCTCCTCAGTAATGCGCCCGCTTTCAACAATCCTTGCAACAACAGAATGGTCTTTTGTCAATAATTTCAATTCCCCGCCTCTTATCAAATAGCCTCTTACATCGCCGACATGCCCTAAATGGCAGGTACCGCCAACCGTCCAAGCAACGATCAATGTGGTTCCCATCCCCTTACGGGTATAGTTTTTTCTAGAAGCCTCATGTAAGGCAGTGTTTGCCATCTTTATGGCATTACTTATTATTTCTAGTGGATCTATCACTGTTGCTGGAGGATTTAAAATATATTTGCTGGTACAATCAATTGCCATCCGGCTTGCTATTTCCCCTGCATTGTGTCCGCCCATCCCATCGGCTAATATAAACAGACCCCTGCTTTCGTTAATGAAATAAGCGTCTTCATTGTTCGCTCTTTTAAGGCCTATATGTGTTAATCCAACCGCTTTGACTTTCATTTGTTCCACGGCAAAATCCCGCTTTCAACCAGCAATTGCCAGGTTTTACTATTATCAGAATTAAGGCCGATATGTGAATTCATTAACTTTTAAGCATCATTCATTCTAAAAATAACGTATATTAAATCAAATTTAATCCGAGCTATTAATAATTTAGATTTATTATTTCCTGAGCAATCACGAGTACGGTTGGCAGATTGTCAATCTTCTGCACATAAGATTTCATATTACCAGGCATAATATATTATCGGATTATTCATCATAATCTTTAATATACGCTTTGCGATATTCATAGTTATTTATTAGAGGATTGAATTCGAGAGATAGAAAGAAATAAGTATAATTTTTCTTACACTCCAAATTGGCAAGTCATAGATAATTTAGATGAACCATCAATATCCTAGCTCATCAGAATAATTGATAACAGATATGAGTTCTCAAAATCAAAGTTATTGTGAATCAGTCATGATGTTATAGAGGTTTTCTTCCAACGTCACTTTTTATTCATAAACAGGTAGAACCTTCAAGTCTGACATGAGCATAATCCAATGATTACCATTTCAAATCTTCACTCATAAAAAAAAAGAGAAGTGCGAACTTTAGTCTAGAGTCTACAAGGTGACAACAAAGACAGAACCCCGCAACTTTCCCGCTTTCTGCGTTGACATATTATTAGTATACAAACACTCATTTATTGACCGTTGAAGATTTAACAGGGTGTGCCATCCGAAAACCCATCCAGGCGCCTCTGCCTCCGGGAACGCTGCAGAGGCCTGTTGTTGTCTGAACAAATCGGAGAAAAGGATTCCATGAACCGCCGCGAATGACTTTACATTTTCCAATATAGAAATCGTCTACACACACTTTATGGACAGGCTTCTCATTCGAAGAAAGATTACTGAAAAGATCCCCCATTTGAAAACATCCGCCTTTGATAAAAACCATATTTTCAGGCTCATCAGTATGCTGTCCGTCTGCAGCGGAGATAGAGATACAAATTAATATCAGTACCACCATGAAATATAAAACAACAATATGCCTTTCAAGAAGAATTACAGACTGCTTCATAATCTTTTACTATCACACCTTAAGTATGAATGCAAGCTCGAGAAAAGAATTATTAACTAAAGCAATCTTTTAAATTAAAGGGGAGTCAACGAAAACGACAAAATTCATATTCTTGCTCTCTGTTACTGTTTATTCGTTTTTTCATTAATCAAATCCATACACGAAATATCAATTTGCTTTACAGATTGTTTCAAAAAAGACAAACATTACAAAAACCCATATTGAAAAAATTACCACATCATCATGTCAAATCTTTTCTGCGTCTGTGACATATGCTGAAGCAGCTCCTCCATTTCTTTTTGAGATACGTTGCCTCTCCTCATTATTCCGGACATGCCCTTCATATGTTCAGACATATCTCCCAGTATGTACGACATTTTCTTCATTCGCGCAGGATACGAGGGCAAAACCTATTATTTTTGCGCTGTCGGATGCAGGGAAAGTTTTGAGAAAGAACCTGAAAAGTACGTTAAAGCTACAGAGGAACATGGGCAGAAACACCAGTGCTGTTAAAGGAATGAATTATATGAAAATACATAAATTGCCGATTGAAGATAAGGTACAAATGCAGAAATTAATATGCCATATAATATTTAGCACCAGTTCTCATTTTAACCATTTCTTTTAATGTTACAGGCTTAAAGAATTTGTTTGAGACTTTCTTAAGAGGATCATCAGGAATTCCAATTTTAGAGACAATAAGAAAACCAGTATTTATATAATATTCAACGCCTTTGCCTTTCAACATTATCAAAAAATCTCCGTAGGTCTTTGGAACCGTATCAAGAGATACCTCAAATTGCTTTGACAGTGCCCGTCTTAAATGCTCAGGTATTTTATAACCTTCAATATCATCTTTGCCGCCCCATCCCATTTTATAAGTATTAATGGCGTCGGCATCTACGAGGACATTGACTTTATATCCTTCTTCCACGGCTGCCCACATGACGTTATATGCAACACATATCTGTGCATCGTCTTTTTTGAGACTTGTTTTAAGATGAATAAGAAAAGTCTCGTTTTCTTCAGTTGCATGCACAATTAATGGAATAAGCAATAGACTGAAAATTAATATGTAAGAAATAAATTTTTTCATCGTTATTCCTCCTCTTTTATTCTTTTTTACTAACAGCATCCCTCAACATGCTGACTGAAGGAACAGGTGCGAGCCTCCCGGACTCGTCTTTGAAGACCCTTCAGGACATACCCGGGATTTCTCCCGGCAGGATATCAATACCATTAATCAACACTGTTGGAGAACCCATTAAGCCCTTTCTCTTCGCCTCTGCTTCATTGATTCTGTGGAACTGAATATCCGGCTTGACAGAGCTATCCGCAATGGCTTCTCCCAGATTTTCCCTAAGCTGTGCCTCTGAACTGCACTCCTCAGATATATAACAGTCAATTTTCTAGGATTATAATAAATTACTTTTTATTTCCGAGCTTTAATTTATTAAGTGTTTCAAGTTGTATTCTTTAATTTTGTGATTCGATCTGAAACGAACATTCCGGAGAAAATTACAAATATAAGTATTTTAGGTTCGAACATGCACTATGAATAGAATAACACTCTGAATAGATAGAAATTATTTGTTTCACATTTGTTATAATCATCAGTTATAAATTCCCAAACAACTAATTGTAAATAAACAATAAGTTGATATAAAATTATGTGACCTTTAAATATAATACTTTTGTTGCGATATGACTAACTCAAAGTTATTTTGGAAATCTTCGATTGCTCTAAGAATACTATCCTGGTTATTGACCCTTTCACTATTACCGTTATTAATCGCTGGATTTATTTCTTTCAAAGCATCAGAAAATGAAATAAAGAAAAAAACAGTTGAGCATTTACTGGCAATTGCTGATAGTAAAGGAAAAATGTTTACTGATTTTATTATTGAGAAAGAGGCAGATGTTAAAGCTCTGGCTCTCACGCCAATTATCGGCACAGCTTTGGAAAAGTACAAAAAAACATTTCTTGAAAAAGGAACAGACTCTTCTGAATATTTTGCTTTAGACAGTGAATTTATAAAATTTTTTACTACTTATACTGAAGCCTTTGGATATCATGATTTATTTCTAATCAGCCATGCAGGTGACATAGTTTTTACTGTAGTCAGGGAAGACGATTTTGGCACAAACTTATATACAGGTGATTACAAAGATACAGAACTTGCGAGAACTTTTATTGAAGCAATCAAATTTGGAAAATCAAATATTTCTAATTTTAAGTTTTATGTTCCATCTAATGAACCAGCGGCATTTATTGGTGCAGCAATAGTCAGGGGAGATACGAAAATAGGTGCCGTTTTATTTCAGTTGAAAAACAGGGAACTATACAGGGAAGTGCATGATTATATTGGTTTGGGAAAAACAGGCGAAATAGTTATTGCTTCTAAAGAAGGTAATGAAGCAGTAATTATTGCTCCTTTAAGAAACGATCCAACTGCTGCATTTAAAAGGAGAGTACCACTTGGTTCTAATGAGGCGATACCAACACAAAAAGCTGTGCAGGGAGAAAATGGATCAGGTTTGTCTATTGATTATCGAAAAAAAGAGATATTAGCTGTATGGAAATACTTGCCGCATCTTAGATGGGGCATGGTTATAAAAATTGATACTAATGAAGCCTATAGTAATATTTATCAATTCAGAAACAGGATGCTGACAATTGGATTCATTGCTTTCGTGATAATTCTGATAATAGGTTTTCGTATTTCGAGAACAATTTCTGAACCGATTAAGGCATTGCAAAAAGGCAGCGAAAAAATAGGAAGAGGTGAGCTTGATACTGTAATAGAAATTGAGTCAAAAGATGAAATTGGTCAACTGGCTAAATCTTTTAACAAAATGACAGAAGATTTAAAAAATATCACTGCTTCTCGTGATACGCTTAATAAGGAAATCAACGAGCGCAGGCAGGCGGAGGAGGCTCTGATTCGTAGCAGGTCTAAATTCGAATCCATGTTTAATTCAATACCGGATGCGGTGGTTTTTACCGATACCTCTCGTCACATTGTTATGATTAATCCAGCAGTTCATGTGATTTTTGGATATACTAATGAGGAATTGATTGGCAAAACTACCCGGATACTGTATGCCGAAAAAACCGGTTACGAAGATCAAGGCAGGAAACGTTTTCATGTTAACTCAGTCCCTCATAATGAGCCTTATGAGATGACGTACAAACGTAAAAATGGTGCCTTATTCACAGGTGAAACTCTCGGCACAAAGGTTATGGATTCCAGCGGGGAAACTATCGGGTTTATTGGAATCATACGTGACATTACCAAGCGCAAGCAGGCAATTGAGGAAGTAGCCCGCTCCAATGCCGACCTGGAGCAGTTTGCCTATATTGCGTCTCATGACCTTAAGTCCCCTTTGCTTTCAATATCAGGTTTTGCAAATTTGTTGGAGAAGAATTATAAAGACAAACTTGATAGAAAAGCCAACGAATATATTGGATTTATTGTAAACAGTATTGATCGTATGGAGAATCTTATTAATGCTCTGCTCACTTATTCACGGATAGGTACCAGTAGTAGTAAGTTAAACACTGTTGATGTTAACAAGATATTCGTTCGGGCTATTTCAAATTTAACAGTTGAGATAGAAAAAAATGGAGCAAAGGTTGCTCATGATTCTTTGCCGACTGTAATTGGCAATGATATTCAACTTGAGCAGCTGTTGCAAAATCTGATCGGAAATGCCATCAAGTTTCACAGTCAGGAACCGCCAAGAGTTCATATCTCTGTCGATCAAAAGGGTGAAAATTGGGTCTTTTCAATCAAAGATAACGGAATTGGAATAGCTTCTGAGGACAGGGATCGAATATTTAGCATGTTTCAGTCTCTCCATAGGGGTGAATATAAAGGTACAGGCATTGGTCTGGCGGTTTGCAAAAAGATCGTGGAACTTCATGGTGGCAATATTTGGGTAGAATCTCAACCAGGCAAAGGCTCAGTGTTTTACTTTACTATACCGCTTACAAGAGAATAAAATAGAAATCTTAGAAGACTCCCAAGGATTTTACGTCTTGAATTTGACTGCAACAAATACGATAATCTCAATTTTTTATTTTTTTTCTGTTGTGTCAGCTTCAACTTTAATTAATGCACTCATACGATGAAGATTGTTGCTTTTAATCTGCACTGAAAAGAGCAAACTCGAAAAGTGCAGATTGTAGTCTAAAATGTTCAATGAAGGCTTCAGTAAGAAATCCTGCACCCATTCAACTTGCAAAGCTTTCTATTTTCTTCCTGCAGATATCTTCCGTCATTTTTTGTAAAACACAGATATAAGCGAGAAAGCGGGCAAGAAGGTAAGTGTAGAAGTTATATTGATTGATAGAAACTCCATATTTTCATCTCCTGCGCGGCTGGAAATCTTCAGGAGTCTGTGTGTGTTCCCGCCCGCCTCGATAGCCTCGACAGCATTCTTAATAATATTGGTAATGA
Organism: Nitrospirota bacterium; assembly: GCA_039715075.1. Lineage (GTDB taxonomy): Bacteria > Nitrospirota > Thermodesulfovibrionia > UBA6902 > UBA6902 > JBDLIC01. Next base: position 11,360 of record JBDLIC010000072.1, on the reverse strand, counting down.
CCGTTATGATCCTGTTACTATCCAGGGGCACCAGAGGTGGCTTGTCCATTATCTCAAGTTCTACATATATTTTTTTATTTTCCAGTTCTTTTTCAAATGATTTGAGGGCATCATTAATAATATTGTTGACGTTTGAGGGTTCTGAGTGGGATATACCGATTGTCGTCAGCTTAATGAGTTGTCCAATTATATTTTCCAGTCTGTCTACATCCCCGATAATCATCTCCATATACTCTTTGTTCGGATCATCATGCGGCAGTCTTTTATAAACCTTTCGCGCAAAACCTCCAATTGAAGTGAGGGGATTTCTCACCTCATGTGACATTTCATCAATCATTATTTCAAGTGATGTTGATCTCTCGCTCTCTATAGTTTTCTCTCTTGCTGCCTTCATGGCGAGAACTGCTTCCGGGTCTTTATCAAAATCACTCTTGCATTTTTCTGCACAGAAATAATAACTGACACCTTTATAAGAAGAAGTGAAAATACTATCTTTCACCTTAACTGTCATGCCGCAAACCGGGTCTTTTGTGTCTATCATTTCATTTCCTAATAAAACAGTATTTTGACTTGTTCACATTTTCACAAGGCTTATTAGCCCCGCATTTCGCCATTCTTTAAAATTCCCTGGAACCAGATATTTAAAAACAATCCATGAGGCAACAATTACCATAATGATAGTAATGCCCCAGGTACCACCTAACATCTGGTGACTCTCCATAACACCTCCTCAGAAAAATATAACAAACCATCCCGTTACAGCAAACGCTCCAGTGATTATCCAGAAAATGGCCCTTGGAATAAGTGTAATTTTTTCGTAATATTTACGATATAAATGGACATTGCTTGCAATGGTATAAATTTCAGCCGTAATTTCCCATGCAGCATGCGTACTTATTAATACGAGAACAATCTCAAGCAACCCTGTGTGTCCCGTGACAGAAGCCAATGCCAGCATTACTCCCGTGTATAATACGGCTAAAGGTACGGTCTGCAAATGCCCGAACTCATGGGTAAAGCTCAGGGGGTACCGGGCTTCATCTGTCAACCTCTGACGCAACAGCCAGTTTATCACCGGAGGATGAGGAAGTAAGATTTTGCTAAAACCCGCCTTATGAATAAAACCAGGCCCAATGATCACGGTTGCATTCATCCCGAACCACATTCGTCTTTGCACAGTCTTTGCCTCTTTTTTTCTCATGTTTTTCCTGCCGGATTTTGTTCATCCTGTAATTGCCCCCCTTATCAGATCTTTGCCCTCCGCAGTCTGAGGGCATTGCCTATAACCGACACTGAACTCAAACTCATGGCGGCAGCCGCAATAATAGGACTCAGGAGGATTCCGAAGAATGGGTAAAGAATACCTGCCGCAATTGGAACGCCGAAGGCGTTATAAGCAAAAGCAAAAAAGAGGTTCTGTTTTATATTATGCATTGTTGCCCTGCTCAAAAGCCTTGCCCTCAGAATACCCCTGAGATCGCCTTTAACCAGTGTTACTCCGGCGCTTTCCATTGCCACGTCGGTTCCTGTTCCCATGGCAACTCCGACATGGGCCTGTGCAAGCGCAGGTGCATCATTGATGCCATCCCCTGCCATGGCCACAATACGCCCTTCATTCTGGAAGCGTTTTACTGCCTCGGCTTTCTGGTCGGGAAGTACCTCCGCAACTACATCATCAAGCCCAAGCTTCTTTGCAACGGCCTGTGCTGTCGTAGCGCTGTCACCGGTAAGCATTACAACATTGACACCGTCTTTATGAAGACCTGCAATTGCTTCAGCAGTAGTTTCCTTGATGGGGTCTGCCACTCCAACCAGTCCGGCTGCTTTTCCATCCACCGCAACAAACATCACAGTCTGCCCGTCAGAGCGCATGGTCTCGGCCCTTTCGGACAGATCACCCGGATCGATGCCTATATCATCAAGGAGTTTGCGGTTGCCGAGAAATACTTTCTTCCCTTCCACGATGCCGGTAACGCCTTTGCCGGTAATCGACTCAAAAGATTCTGTATTTGTCAGGGCGATATCCTTCTCTTCCGCGCCTTTTACGATTGCAGCTGCAAGGGGATGTTCGCTCCCCCTTTCAAGACTCGCTGCCAGGTAAACTATTTCCTTTTCATCAAATCCCGCTGCCGGTAGTATTTCCACAAGCTTTGGCTTGCCGACGGTCAGCGTTCCGGTCTTGTCAACAACAAGGGTATTCACTTTTTTCATTACTTCGATTGCCTCAGCATTTTTAAAGAGAACACCCGACGTTGCCCCCTTTCCGGTAGCAACCATTATGGACATGGGTGTTGCGAGGCCGAGAGCGCAGGGACACGCTATAATGAGCACTGCTACCGCATTTATGAGTGCATAAGCAAAGCGGGGCTCAGGGCCTATCCAGGCCCATGTGACAAAGGTCAAAACGGCAATTGCGATAACTGTCTGCACGAAATACCCTGCAACAATATCCGCCAGTTTCTGTATAGGTGCACGGCTCCGCTGGGCCTCGGCCACCATTTTAACTATTTGTGCCAGAAGTGTATCGGCTCCGACCTTTTCCGCTTTCATAATCAGTGAGCCCGTGCCGTTGACAGTAGCCCCGATAACGCGGTCTCCTGATTGTTTTAACACAGGAATAGGCTCACCTGAAACCATCGATTCATCCATCGAACTTGAACCTTCAATAACAATGCCGTCTACGGGAATTTTCTCGCCGGGACGCACACGCAGGAGGTCCCCTGGATGGACCTGTTCGAGAGGAACATCTTCCTCCTTGCCGTCACTGATGCGTCTGGCTGTCTTTGGCGCTAGACCGAGTAGCGCCTTGATGGCAGCCCCTGTCTGACTGCGGGCCTTAAGCTCAAGGACCTGTCCAAGAAGCACAAGCGTCACAATAACTGCCGCAGCTTCAAAGTACATGCCTACTTCACCGCTCTCTCCCCTGAAAGACGCAGGGAAGATACCAGGGAAAAGCGCGGCTATCACACTGTAAACATATGCAACGCTGACACCGAGCCCGATCAGGGTAAACATATTGGGGTTCCGGGTTACAATTGACTGCCAGCCTCGAACAAAAAAAGGCAGTCCTCCCCATAGGACAACAGGAGTGGCAAGAACAAGCTCCACCCATCTTCGTATATCCATTGGAATCAAACTTTCAATTTTAGAACCGATAATTAATCCGCCCATAACAATAATTACCAGCGGGGCAGTAAGAACGGCGCTTACCCAAAAACGCCTTGTCATGTCGATGAGCTCGGGGTTCTTTTCCTCCTCCTCTGAAGCAGCCATCGGTTCAAGCGCCATGCCGCATTTAGGGCAGGAGCCCGGTCCTTCCTGCCGCACTTCCGGATGCATCGGGCAGGTGAAGATCTCACCCTTTCCCGAAATATCCTCCTTTGCAGCAGGGCGCCCTTCCCCTGTAAACGAACCGGGATTGTCGTCAAATTTTTCTTTGCACGAAGTGGAACAGAAATAGTAAGTGAATTCACCTTGAGTTGACGTTCCCGCGGCTTCTTCTTCATCAATTGACATTTTGCACACAGGGTCTATTATTTTCATTATCTGCTCTCCGTAGGGGCGTATTGCAATACGCCCCTACATTATATTTCATTTAATGCCTTTGTGCATCTTTTCAGCCTGATCGATGACCTTATACATTAACTCACCCAGTTTATGCATATCGTCCATTACCTCTTTGTAATATTTACCTCCCTTGTAGATCTGCTTCATCGGCCCACCTTCAAGCACGTCCTTTATCCCCTGTCTACCGTCTTTAAGCATGATTGTGCCGTGTTTGATCGTATCTTTTTCCAGTTGTTCATTAGCCATTCCCATATAACCAAGCATCTGAAGATTTGCCCCCTCAAGCGCCAGGTCCAGTCCGTGACTCATCAGGTGCATCATGATGTGCATATTCATCTGAAGGTCTTTCGATTGTTTGTCCGCCTGAACATTAACGGATAAAAACATTATAAATACTATTACTAAAACCGCTGCAATTTTCTTCATTGTGTTCCCCTCCTTTAATTAAAAAGCACAACCATAGCATCAGCTATGGCCGTGCTCATGTTCCGCTGATTCTTAAACATATTTTTCAGGCTCTTTTTCAAATGTCTCTTTGCAGCCTTCTGCGCAAAAGTAATAAATCCTGCCCTTATACTCAGTCTTTGCTGCGGCCGCGCTTTCATCAACGGTCATCTTGCAAACAGGGTCCCTTGCCATGAATCTCACCTCCTTTCTCTATATGTAAAGTAAGAGAACGAACCGTTGATGGTAGAATTCTCTCACCAAATCAGGTTTGCCTCCTTTCTTCCACTCCGTCATTAAAAATAAAAATTTAATGACTTGTTAATATATTCCGGATTCTGTTCCATCCTTGATTCAAAGGTAACAGCAAAATGCGAATGAATAATGAAGATATTTTGAATACTTTGTGAAGAGGAGAATATATACAGATTGGAGGCAATTGAACTATTCATAGCGTTTTTTTAACGGCTAAAACAGTTTGAACTGTTCTTTATCTTATTCATTAGAATTAATTCATATCATTTTTGCCGCGATAAAAGATTTTACCCCATGGATTTGAAGTTAAAACAAGTTGACATACTTTTCAATTCTGATAGTATTAAACCATAAGTTTTGACTATAAATATTCCGTTAAAAATGCAGTAATCAGGAAGGGGGGAGAATATTGTGAAAAAATATATCCTGTTTTTATTAGTCATTGTATCGGCTTATGCTATACCTGTTTTTGCCGAAGAGATTGACACAGGCTGGATATCAGGACAGATGATGATTAAGGACGGCGGTCCAATGGCCGGAGGCATAGTTGTTTTTTTTAAAGCTGATGAAGGGCCTGTCCCTGATCATGACAGATATTTCAGAATTCCGAATGAGATAGCTAACCTGGATAATAAAGGAAAGTTTCGCATAGCATTGCCTGCAGGCAGGTATTTTATGGGTGCCATAAAAAGAAAATCAGGCGAGTTGGTCGGGCCGCCACAGAATGGAGATTACTTTTTTATGAGCCAGGATACAAAAGGTAATCCACATGCCTATACAGTTAAAAAAGACCAAAAGTTAGACATAGGGATTATTTCAAAGGCTGTTCCCTTTAAAAGGATGGTTCCTAAAGATGTTTCCGGAATTACCGGCGTCATTCAGAATGTTAATGGTGTCCCGCTCAAAGGCGCAATAGTATTTGCATATCTGACCGAGACAATGACCGGGCTTCCGTTATTTACATCTTACAGGACAGGAATGGACGGTAAGTATCTCATTACAATGGATAGAGGCGGAAATTATTATTTGAGAGTAAGAGACATTTATGGAGGCGGACCACCTGTTCGGGGTGCAATTATGGGAGGTTACGGTCAGGGAAAAGCAACGGCAGTGAATGTAAAGACAGGTGAGATCACGGAAGGCATAGATATTAAAGTAATAAGACATATGGATGCAGGGCCCAAGGGAAGAAAGATACACAAAAGTGCAGAAAAGGCTGTTCAGCAAAAATGAAGAGGAAGACTGACGAGAAAAAGAAAATGAAATATTAATAATACCCGTTAATTAAATAATAGAGCATGGAAGGAGGCGTAATGTGAAGAAGATAAAATATATACCGCCGAGGATAGTCGGCAAGGCAGTTGTACATCCCTGCTAACAGGGAAACCGCAATCACCTGATTCCGGAGATAAGGCCAGGACATGGCTTATGAAGTGCCGGAGATATGACCTTTTCTAAAAAAATGTATGTAATAGTATTGTTATCTCCGGGAGTAATATGAATAAAGCGGACTTACCTTAAGAAAACCCATTTATCTTTTCAATTCATCATTTTTTCATAAATCCAACGTATCGTATAATTGACAGATAAAACAAACCTCAAACAAAGGGTTTATTATAATACTATCCCGTGCAGAAAATTATGAATAATCGAATGTGGTCACGCCAGGTTCTTTTAAGGTATTCACTATTTCAGTTGCCGGGATTGGCTCTGCTGATCTTAATCCTGATCCTGCTTAGATACTGGATTAATATCCCCACGTGGGCCTTATGGACATTTATCTCGCTCAGTGTGATCGTGGACGTGATTATGTATCCCTTTGTGTGGCGTGCCTATGACAAAGACAACCCGAACTCCATGTCCGGATCACAAGGTATAGCAGCCGGTCGTCTGTCCCCTTCCGGTTATGTCCGTATAAATGGTGAGCTTTGGCGCGCAAAAGTGATCGAAGGCAATTCAGCTATAGAAAAAGGTGAGGTCGTAACGGTAAGAGGTATAAGTGGACTAACATTAATTGTGCGGCCCGACAAGACATAAGAATCACAAGATCATAAATAACTTTTAACCGCAGCATCCGTGTCCGCCTTTTTTTGCTCCACCAGTGGAACTCTCCCCTGGATTTCCTTCGTGCCCATGGCTATTCTCATGTCCGCCCTGACTGCGGCGTATCCAGTAGTTGAAAAAAACCAGGGTAATAAAAAGGACTGCTAACGAAATAAACATCCAGTTATCTATTATCCATTCCATTCATATACCCTTTCCTGGATATTTGGAATACCGTAAAGCTTGATTTTAAAATTTCTTACCTCTTTCCCTACATCAAATACAATTACGCTGGTCGAATGATGCCCGCCTAATTTGCCTGCCTTAACTGGTTTCAGTATTTTTCCTTCATATTCCAGAGTAGTAATCTTTGTCAAATCGAAGTTGCCCAGCCTGACTGAATGAGTGTTTGCACTGAAGTGCACCAGAAGCTTATTCCCATCCTTAATCCGGGGAGTCAGTTCAACCAGTGCATCACCGGAGCCCGTACCGCCTGTAGATTTTGTATCAAAGTTCCGCGTTTCAACCTGCTGTCTCGTTTCTTTTGCCTGCGCCTCTGAAGACAAACCTATGCTGTCACCGGAGTTCTTTACAAATAAATAAGCAACAGCCAATACAACAAAACCCGCTATAAACATGGTAAAGATTCTTTCAGTTTTCATTATTCCCTCCTTAAATGCTCTTGTAGAGCGTTACCAGTAAAATAAAAGCGCTAAAGAAGCTCACAAAGTAGAATGATTTATTCATGTTAATCTTCATTAGAGCAGGGATAATTTTCTGTTCGCTCTGATACAGTTCGTGTTTCTGGATTATTTTTAACATTAAGCTGATACCAATGAGGTTCGAGAGTACACCTACTGTCAAAAATAGATTTTGGAATTGATTGAGAAAAACTACTGCTGCCGAAATACCGAGTATAGGCAAAACATCGGTCACGTGATGCGCACAGCAGGCGACCATTGATGTTGTGGATATCCCTCCTGCCGCTGCCATCGATGAAGTGGCAACACCTGTTTCCTTTCTCAGCTTCATCACACCCCTAATATACGTATAGAGGCCTGCCTGAATGCCAAACCCTGCAACAAGTAACGTTATCCAGTACCACAACTCTTTAAACTGTTCTATCGGATGACTGAACGATTCGGCAAGTGAAACCAGCAGGAAATAAACCGCCAGCAACGCCAGGCCTCCAGCAATGCCCCAGAATACAGGTTTTCTTATCAAATGCAATGTTTTTAAATTATTCAGATTTTTATTATCCATGACGTTTATAACCTCCTCCTTATCAGCAACAGTCATGTTTTTTTTAATCTCAGCAAATTCATTTCTGCCTCAAGCATGAATCCTGAATTACTATTTATATCTTTGTTTGTAACTTATCAATGAAATGCGAACAGAAAATGAAGAAAAAATGAAAAGATTGTGAAGCTGATTGAATCCCGTTTGACCGTATATATTAATTCTACCCTGATGCCCCTCAGCAGATTAAGAAAGATTTTTCTCTATGAGTTTCAGGATATAATGTCTTGCTGCCAGTGCTGCCTTTGCTCCCTCCCCGGAAGCTATAATTATTCTCTTCCCAAAGGCATTAGTAACATCTCCAGCTGCGAATATCCCTGTATGAGATGTTGAACAGTCAGGGTTGATGACTATTTCCCCTCTTTCGTTAAGGTCAACAAGATGAGAGATCCAGGAAGTATTAGGCTGAAGTCCAATCGCAATGAATACTCCTTTAGCAGAGATTTCTATTGTTTCATCCGACGCTATTTTCCTGATTATTACGCCAGAAAGATTTGTATCGCCTTTAAATTCCAGGACCTTGTATTCTTCATATATTTTCAGATTGGTCAACTTACTGACACGCTCGATAACCACAGCATCTGCTGACTGTTTTGTTGTTGATATGAGAGAAATGTTTTTAGCAACACTGTGTAAATTCTCTGCCATTTGCAGTGCCGAGTTACCTCCTCCAATAACGGCGACAGCCTCTCCCTGAACAAATGACAAATCCTGAATATTGCCGTAAAAGACCCCTTTACGCTGAAATTCTTCTTCTCCAGGCACTTTAAGCTTGCGCCTTGTCATTCCCGTCGAAATAATTAATGTTTTCGCAAAATACTTTTTCAGCTCTGATGTTGTTACATTGAAGCCCCCCTCTACGGGCTCGAGCTTTTCAACCTCGGTCATCAGGTGGTCTATATAATTCGAGTGGAGAAGCTGATACTGGAATTTATCTATAAGCTCAGGACCGGTTATAAAATCATAGCCCATATAATTTTCTATTTTTGTGCTGTCAATTGCCTGTCCCCCAAGGTCCTTGGTTATAAGAAAAGCTTTCATCTTAAGCGTCGCTGCATATACAGCGGCTGTCAGACCTCCGGGGCCACCGCCTATAATTATGAGGTCATAAGAAGTAGGCGGAGTTTTGTGTTTCTTTTCTTCCAGAAACCTGCTTTTGCATCCCTCAGAGCAGAAATAATAGGTATTACCATCGTATTCTGTAGTGATGGCACTTTTTTCATCTACGTCCATTTTACAGACAGGATCTTTTTTCATTTTCTAACAATCCTTTTCTATACCAAATCATATCAGAGTTTTAACCGGAAAGTCATACTACATTGAGCCTGATTACATGTTCCAGATATTTCTTTGGAAGATTCAAAAGTTCAACACCCATACCCTCATAACTATCACCTGTCTTCACTATCCTGGCAATTTTCACAGGAAGTCTCAACACATCTTCTTTCAACAGAACAAGCATTTCAAATTCAGACTGCACAGGAAAGTACATCTCTGAATTTATAAACATGCCGGTTTCTGAAAGATCGGTCACAGTTCCGGAATAAAATGTGTTATGACCCGGAAATCTTACCGACAGTTTTTCATTTACTCTTTTAGAAGCTCTTTTTTCCATAAACTCAACCTCCATAAATCAAAAACCTGCTTAAGTGTAATAATATCAATAAGTGTTATAAAGCCTTTTTCCGAACAATTCAATCCTCATCGGGTTGCCCGATAAACTTATAACCTATACCATAAATTGTCTGGATATATGTCGGGGTACTCTTGTCGTCCCCAATTTTGTGGCGGATATTTTTAATATGCGCATCAATAGTCCTGTCATACCCTTCAAAATCATATCCGAGAATCACATTGACAAGCTGAAGCCTGGTAAATACCTGCCCCGGACGTTTCGCAATGCACTGAAGGATCTTGAATTCTGTAGATGTAAGGACTATGGATGAGCCTTTTTTCCTTATTTCAAAAAGGGTAGAATCTATCACAAGATCACTGTTGTTAAAGCTTACGACTTCCTTTGCGCCCCCGGACCGCCTTAAGAGCGCTTTGACCCTTGCAACAAGCTCTCTCGGGCTGAATGGTTTTACTACATAGTCATCAGCTCCCAGGCCAAGGCCTTTTATTCTGTCCTCCTCCTCGCTCTTTGCGGTCATCATTATTATGGGAACATCAGAATCCTTGCGGATTGTCCGGCATATGTCTTCACCGTCCATATCGGGAAGCATCAGATCAAGAATAATAAGACTGAAACCATCTTTTAATGCAGATACGGCCTTCTCCCCTCTGTCTGCAACAGTAACATTGAACTCTTCTTTTTCAAGATAAGCCCTGACTATATCCGATATCTTGTGCTCGTCTTCAACTATGAGTATACTGTTCGCTTTCATGATTTGATGATAGCCGGTTAATGTGAACAAATTATGAATCGTCAATTATCAATTTTCAATTACGAATTAACGGCTCAAGCGGCTGAAACGATCTTTTTCAGATTTTTATTTCCTCCCTGTCAAAAATGACCGTAGTACAGTTAAATACATGAATGTTACTATTTTCTACTGCTTTACTGTGGAAGGTTTACTAAAAAAGAAATGAACATCGAACGTCCAACGTCGAATGAAAAACAAACTTCCGTTATTGAACATTCAAAATCTATTTCTGTATCTTCATTTTTTCCCATTCAAAATTTGATGTTGGACGTTCGATGTTCATCTGTTCGATGTTCGACTATTTTCAATTCATAATTCCTTCAAATATCTGAATTAGTCTATAGACAGGAATAAACCTTAAAGGAGGTAAAAATTATGAATACAGGAATACTGAGCGGTCTTTTAGGATTCCTTATTATCGGAGGTGTTATGTATTTTATGATGCGCAAAGGAGGAGGATGCTGTGGACATTCGCATGGTGAAGACCATAAGCCCGAAGGACATTCCTCAGGAGATTCAGAGACTCGAACATCAAAAGACCCTGTCTGCGGGATGACCGTTGAAGAAGCAAATTCCGCAGGGACATCTGAATACGAGGGCAAAACCTATTATTTTTGCGCTGCCGGATGCAGGGAAAGTTTTGACAAAGAACCTGAAAAGTATGTTAAAGCTAAAGGGGAACAGAGGCAGAAACACTCGTGCTGTGGTTAAAGGAAAGGATTAACGGAAAATAACGAATGACGATTAACGAATGACGAATGACGAACTTCTTTTTTCTTCGAAACTTGTAATTCGCTATTTGTCTTTCTTTTTTCATCCTTCGTTATTCGTAAATCGTCATTCGCTATTCGTCAATTTCTTTTAGGGGAAGGAAAAATAAGGTTCCAACCGCTTAAGCCGTTAAACTGTTCAAGCGGCTCAAGCAGTTGAAACGGTCTTTGTCGGATGCGTTGAAAAACATGAAAAATATTGTGGTATTTATGATTGCTGTCTCACTCTTGATTCCGGCTTTGTCCTTTGCCAAAAAAGTTAACTATGAGGTAGTAGAGGTAAAGAATGGAGGTCTTCTCAAGGGAAAGATTAAAGCAGCAATAAAGGTCAGTGACCCTTTAATTCCGATTGAGGTTAAACCCAAGGGTGATCCGGAAGAGACAGAGATAGAGAAACATACCTGTGGTAATAGCCAGCAGTCATTGATGTATGTTTTATCCTCATCCCTTGAGGTCAAATCAAGGTAGAACTGCCAGTTGCCTGACAGCCCCCTCGCAGATCCCTGCGTGCAGTTTTCCCGCACAAGGCTCCTCAGTAGTGCTCGCTTCGTACCGT
>JBDLIC010000071.1:0-17762 GCA_039715075.1 Nitrospirota bacterium | reverse complement strand
CGAGGAGCCTGCTCAGGCTGAAGAACCCGGATCTGTTACGGAGTCCGAAACCGAGGAGTCTGCTCAGGCCGAAGAACCCGGATCTGTTACAGAGTCCGAAACCGAGGAGTCTGCTCAGGCCGAAGAACCCGGATCTGTTACTGAGTCCGAAACCGAGGAGTCTGCTCAGGCCGAAGAACCCGGATCTGTTACAGAGTCCGAAACCGAGGAGCTTGCTCGGGGCGACCACACAGGCCTGCCCCAGATAAGAACGGATCAAGCAACGAGGAGGTAAGTGATGCAGGATATGCAGATAAGAATGTTGCGAAGGTTAAAAACACGAACTTACGCCGGATTCGCTGTGCTGGCGATGGGGCTGTCGGTTCTTGCCGGGTGTGCGACCGATGGAAAGGTCAAGGCCCTGGTTGCTCATGAATCTTCCGCGGGCAAGGAACCTTCAGTGGCGAGACTCGAGGATGGCCGGGAAGGCTTCATCATCACGGAAGTTCCCAAAATGGATGAGGCGTCGCGCAGGGACTTCGATCGCGCCGTCGCCATGCTGAATGACCAGGACTATGGCCAGGCCATCGACCTTCTGGAAAAGGTAATCGAGCAGTCACCGGGCGTCACGGCGCCATATATCGACATTGCGATTGCCTATCAGCACATCGGCAAACCGGAACTGGCCGAGGAGCATCTTAAAACAGCGCTGAAGCTGTTTCCCGAGCACCCGGTGGCCTGTAATGAATACGGTTTGTTGTATCGCAAAACCGGACGATTTGCCGAAGCTCGGGAGATTTATGATAAGGCGATCGCACGTTTTCCGGACTATTATCCGGTACACAGGAATCTCGGGATTCTCTGCGATCTGTATCTGGATGATCCGGCATGTGCCCTCGAGCATTACGAAATTTACAGCGAGGCCAGGCCGGAGGATAAGCAGGTCAAATTGTGGATCGCGGATTTGCGCGCCCGGCTTGGACGCAATTAAGGAGGTAAGATGATGTATCGTAAATTAATTTTGTGTATGAGTATAGTGCTGTTTTCGGCCGTCATGGCCACAGCCCAAGATGTGAAGGCTGTGAATAAAGACAATCAATCTGAAGCCAAGGAGCTATCCGGTATGTCTATCGTCGGTAACGAGGAAGCCCCGAAGGCCCTTTATATCGTTCCCTGGAAAAGCTCGGAAATCGGTGTGGAGACCAGCTTGGACATGATGTTGAATGAAGGCGATGTACCGGTGGATCGGGACGTTTTCAAGCGGCAGCTTGAATTTTATCAAGTCAGCATCGCGAAATAAATACGTAATCTTGTTTGAAAGAAAGGAGAAAAGTGATGGAATTCTATACAATGATTGCATTTTTCCAGAAGGGTGGGTTGTTTATGTACCCCATTCTGCTCGTGTTTGCAGTTGGCATAGCCATCGCGTTTGAGCGCTGGGTGCAGTTGAACAGCATCCGGAGCGCGAACCAAAAAATTTGGAAGCAGCTGCAACCGGTGCTGGTCAAGGGAGAGTTCGACAAAGCCCGGCAAATGGTCAACAAGGACAAATCCAGCCTGGCGCAAATGCTGGGAATGGGTCTGGCACGCCAGGGTGTGGTCCGGCGTCGTGATGACATCGAAATCGCCATGGAAGAGAGCATGATGGAGATCATCCCTCAACTGGAAAAGCGCACGCCGTATGTGGCGTTGCTCTCGAATATCGCCACTTTGCTGGGACTGCTCGGCACCATCATGGGGCTGATCGAGGCCTTTACGGCGGTTGCCAATGCGAACCCCGCCGAGAAGGCCGACCTGCTCTCCGCCAGTATTTCGGTGGCCATGAACACCACGGCCTTTGGTCTGATGTCAGCGATTCCGCTTCTGCTTTTCCATGCCAAGCTGACGTCGACTGCGGGTCAGATTGTGGACAACCTGGAGATGGCATCGGTCAAGGCGTTGAATACGATCTCCAATTTCGCCAAGCGCCAATTCGATAGGAGTTGATCATGACCAGACGACATCATAACAAAAGAAGAAGGGAAGAAACCCCCGGGCTGGATGTCACGACTTTCCTGAACCTGATGGTGGTGCTCATTCCCTTTCTGCTCATCAGTGCCGTTTTTTCGCAGGTTACGATCATGGAATTGAGCATACCGGAAAGCGCAGGCGGACCTGCTTTGAACAAGCCGAATCTCAATATCGAAGTGATTGTCCGCAGAACCGGACTGGAAATCGCCAACGGGATGTCCGTGGAGGCTGCGATCCCTAAAAAAGACGGTCAGTACGATATGGACCTGCTGTCCAAAATACTCGTGCGGCTGAAGGAACGGTACCCGGAAAAGGAAGACTCCACTGTCCTGATGGAGCCGCAAATAGAGTACGACTATCTGATCCAGATTATGGATGCGGTTCGTGGTACCAAGGTGAAGGCGGAAGGGAGTGAAGAGGCCCGGAAAATGGTTCTCTTCCCGAACATATCTATAGGAGACGCGCCATGAAAAACAGCAGACGTATGAAACGGATGGGGCGCAACAAGAGAAAGGTTTCAGGTCTCAACCTGACACCGCTGATGGATGTTTTTACCATTCTGGTATTCTTTCTGCTTTTTCACTCATCCGGAAGTGATACTCTCAAAACGCCCAAACAAATAAAGCTGCCCAATTCCGTAGTCGAAGCCAAGCCGAGAGAAACAGTGGTGATCATGGTCAGTCCCGAAGTGGTACTGGTACAGGGAGAAGCTGTGGTCAGCACCCCCGAACTCCTTGAGGACAGTATCGGGACAGTCCATGAAGTTACTGACCGGCTGAAGCAGCTTGAACGAAATATTATCGGGATAAGCACCAAAACGATTGCCAAAAGCAGGGAAATCACTATCCTTGCGGACAAGACAATTCCGTTCAAGGTGCTTAAGAAAATAATGTCAACCTGTACGGGTTCTGGATACGAAAGGATTTCCCTTGCCGTCATTCAGAAGACCGAAAAAATTTAGTGGAGATGCCATGAATTCATCTATTTTAGCAGAGGAACTGGCGCCACTGAAATCTCAGATCGAGAAAGCCGGGCAAAAACGCGAGTCCCTTGAAGGCGAACTGCGTGTTGTGGAGGCGGAGCTGGAGAAGTTTTCCGCCGAGAGACAACGGTTCGATGCCTTGATGGTCGTCTGTAATGCTCTCGACAGACTGGCGGAGCTGAATGCGGATGAACTCTTCTGGAAAGAAATTCCGGAAGTCAGTGATTCCGCAGGACACGTGGAACGCTTACGGTCCCGCGCTGCCGGCTTTGATGGTGAGATCAACGGGATTCTGGAAAAGCAGGCGTCTTTTAAGAAGCAGATCTACCAGTGTCTGGACGAACTGGACTTCTTCCATCAAGAAGTGAGTAATGCGCATGAGCGTGAAGAACAGCGGCAGGAAGAGTTTGTCATAGAGCGGGAGACTTCCCCTGCTCCCTATCGCGAGATGATCATGCCCTGGACCAAAGAGGCGGAGAGCGAAAAGCGCCTGCGCAATGCCGTTCTTATCGCATTGCTCATATGTTTAGTTCTGGGTGGACCTGTCCAGTTAATTAAAGTGCCTATACCGGACAGCGAGGACGCTGTGGTTGAGATACCGAAACGTCTTGTCCAGCTGGTCAAGAAGGAGGCGCAGAGAGTTGCGGCGATACCGAAGCCGGAACCGATACAGAAAAAGAAAGAACCTGAAAAGCCCAAACCAAAACATGAGAAGAAACAGAAAGCGGACAAAAAACCGAAAGTCACGGATCCGGAACCGAAAAAGACGAAAGTGGCCGACAGCGGCGGCAAAGCAGCGGCACGGAAAAAAGCAGAAAACGTCGGTGTCCTGGCGTTCAAGGATGCCTTTGCAGATCTGGTGAAAGAAACTCCCGTTGCCAGGCTCGGCAGCGAGACCCGCCTGAGCAATGCAGGCGGGAAAGTGAAAGGGCAGGCCGTTGCCCAGCGCTCGCTGGTGGCCCTGCAGGCAAAGGCCGGATCCAGCGGCGGCATCGGCAATGCCAGTGTCAGCCGCAATATCGGAAACGGCAATGTCGGCCGGCTCGGCACCGGCAGAGGCACGGATTTTACACGGGTAGAAAGTGCTATCGCTGGTTTGGGAGAGTCCTCCAGGCCGCTTAGCGACGGACTTGCTCCGGGCCGGACTGACGAAGAAATCCAGATCGTATTTGACCGGTACAAGGCAACGCTTTACCGGATTTACAATAATGAATTGCGCAGGGACCCGACACTGCGCGGGAAGATATTGATGCGGATCACCATCGAACCGGACGGTTCGGTATCCATGTGCAAGGTGGAGTCTACTGATCTGGCTTCGCCCGGACTGGTGAAGAAGATTGTTGAACGCATCAAAAGATTCAACTTCGGCCCGAAAGAAGATGTGGAAAGGATTACTATCCTTTACCCGATCGACTTTTTGCCCGCAGGATAGAAATAGATCCTGCACGGAAACGCTGCTGATTTGTGTCAGGCATAGATCAGCAGTTAAACGAAATTTTAGGAGGAAGTTATGGAAGTCTATTCAATAGTAGCGTTTTTCCAGAAGGGCGGGTTATTCATGTACCCGATTCTGCTCGTGTTTCTGGCCGGCATGGCCATTACTGTCGAGCGCTGGGTTCAGCTGAACCGCACCCGTAGCGTAAACCGCAAGATGTGGAATGTGCTTCATCCCGTACTGGCAAAGGGTGATTTCGACAAGGCGCAGTCGATAATCAGCAAGGATGATTCCACCATCTCGCAGATGCTGGGGATGGGTCTGGCGCGCATGGGTGTGGTCCGGCGCCGTGAAGATATCGAAATCGCCATGGAAGAGAGCGTGATGGAGATCATCCCTCAACTGGAGAAGCGCACGCCGTATGTGGCTCTGCTCTCTAATATCGCCACCCTGCTGGGACTGCTCGGCACCATCATGGGGCTGATCGAGGCCTTTACTGCGGTTGCCAATGCGAACCCCGCCGAGAAGGCCGACCTGCTCTCCGCCAGTATTTCGGTGGCCATGAACACCACGGCCTTCGGTCTGATGTCGGCAATTCCGCTTCTGCTTTTCCATTCCAAGCTGACGTCGACCACAGGCCAGATCGTGGACAGTCTGGAGATGGCATCGGTAAAAGCGCTGAACAGTCTTTCCGATTTCAATAAGCGTCACTTTGAGAATAAATCGGGGCTTCCGGATGAAAACCGGGAGGTTTCCAACACGGAACCCCGGCGGGAAACAGCATCGTAAGGTTCGTTGATAATAACGAACTCAATATTGAAACACAGGAGGGGAAAAATGAGAAAAAAAGTTTGCCTGGCTGTTGCTTTGGGAATGATTTTAATTGTTGTGTTATTCGCGGCTTCGTGTTCCAAACAAGTGGCTCAGACCCAAACGGTACCGGTAGCGGCACTGACGCCTGAACCGGAGGTCCGGAAGGCGCCTGAGAGATCCGAAGGGGAAGACGAACTGGCTGGACTGTTTGAAGAAGACAGACTCCGTGAGGAAGCCGCTGCCCGTGAAGCTGCCGCCCTTGAAGCTGCTGAAAAGGCGTTTGTCAACGAGAATATCCATTTCACATTCAACAGCGCTTTGTTGTCGGACCGGGCCCAACAGATTTTAAACAGCAAGGCCGGTTATCTGCGCACGAATCCGGACATAACGATTACTATCGAAGGACACGCCGATGATCGCGGCACGGATATCTACAATCTCTCCCTCAGCGAAAGACGCGCTGTATCGGTCAAAAAGTTCCTCGTCGCCATGGAAATCGGCACTGATCGATTGGATACCGTCAGTTACGGAGAAGAACGGCCTATTGCCATGGGGCACAATGAGGCTTCCTGGGCCAAGAATCGCAGAGCCCAATTCATGATCAACTGATTTCCGGATGATCGCACATCCTTCAAAAACTGGTCCTATGTGCAAATCACGGGATGTCGGGCTGGATAATCTGTCAGTACCGCCAGCCGTCCCATCAGCAGGCAACCGGCAATGCCGCATTCGAATGCCGGTTGCCTGCATTCAAAAAGTCTACCCGCTTTATACCCAACCGGCCGGCGGAAGCAGTTCCTGGAAAAGGGTTACCGCAAGTACTTAAAGATCGAAATGGGCACAGTCAGCTTTCTTTGCAGGTAAGACATGCGCTAAAAGCGACTTCTATTGATTAGACATGTTAATTTTTTCCTTAAGTAATAGACGAAGACGATTTGGCTTTACGCTCTTCAGGCGCTCATCAATTTTTGCAAGATTATAAACGTTAATACATACTTCAATATATGCATGATTTAGCAAATTTAAGATTTCATCAGAGAAAGGAACACCACCTATTGATTCTTTAATATCTTTTAGATCATCATGTGATTTTCCGACTATATCAATTCATAGTATCAATTCATAGATTTATTTATTCTCCTATATTATTAAGACGTTTAATGAGATTTGGAATTACGGTCATTTCTTTTTGTGACATATGATTCCCCAGATTTTGTAATTTATGTATATAGTAGTTTGTAGGGAAAAAATGATAACTGATGACAAAGAGAATCAGAAATAGACTTATCAGTACAATCCGTTTTATGTAAGATATCATTGCGTTTTTCCAGCCATATAACTGAATTCTCTAACGGAACTTGTTTATTGCGTACTTAATCCTTTTTAATAAGTGCTCTTTTTTTATATCTTCTATGCTTACCTTTGCTGCATCTAAAATGCTTAATAGCCACATCATAAGGATTAGGGGAGTGAGGAAGATAGATATTGTGAACATCCATTCCAAAATGATTCGTGTTCGAGATGCTTCCATGATCGGCCAAAATAGAAATATAATAAGGATGGTAGGGAATGCAGCAAGACCTGCCAAAGCGAATATATTAAAAAAAAGTCCTTTTTTTGTCTGGCCATTAAGCAATTGCCCCCAACCAGGCATCAGGAGTGAACAAATCACTGGGAGCAATCTAATTTTTATGCCCTTAAAAGATTTGGCATTAATTTTATTTGTTTTAAAATATGCCTGCAACGCATTGAAATGCCAAATAATAAGTCCTGAGAGATAGAAAAATCCACAGATGATAAGTGTTCCTGAATTATTATCACAAAGTGGTTCACAAGAAGTTTTAATAGGTTCCCAATACATAATAACAATGCTCATGATTAAATAGAAATTTATCATGAGGAGAAGAAACAGGATGCCTAATTTCCATTGTCTATTATAAAACTGGCCACTTCCCCAGATAAGAAGTGATAGACTGTACGCCAAAGCAGGATTCATCTGCTTGACATTCTTATCTAGAGCAGTAGAGATAACCCTTTCGGATTTCGGAGTATTGAAAACAGGCTTCTCTTGGGGATCCTCGATCAGCCATACCTTTTTACTCATCTTAATTCTATGATATGCGGGGAAGATAGCCAGTAGCTGTGATGTAAATCACAATAATAAATCGGTCAGAAAAATTAGGGTTAATTAATCAGAAAAATGGTCTGTTGCTTGACGTTATAGGGATCCTGTCCACGCTTTGTTTACGCATAGCTAGAAAATGGCTACCTTATAACCTATTGATTTTAAACAATAAAATTGGCAGGAGCGTGTGGGATAGGTTTTGTCGTCTTTAAGAAGTTCCTTTAAAGACATATTTTTCGTATAGCTTATGATTTTTCTGGAGCTTGTGTGAATGTCTTTCAGTAATAACGAAGAGTCTCTTTTAGGCATGAACTGCTTCCTTAAATATAGAGGGTTTCAATTCTTTCCTAATAGAATCTTTGATAACCAGGTCTATTTTTTTTGAGGTAATCTTCTGCAGATAAAATTTGAGATCCATAAAGTTGTCGAATGTTCTGAATTTAGGTTTCAGTTCAACAAATATATCAATGTCACTTTTTCCTTTATGTTCATTCCTTGCATAAGATCCAAAGACAGCTATGTCAGTTACACCATATTTTTTTAAACAACGTCTTTTTGCTGACTTTTATAATATGCAATATGTCTTTTATACCAAAATTATTCCCCATTTTTATAGCACCTGTTTATTCTAAATACTTCCTGAATTATAACAAAATTCACGAAATGAAGTAATTTAATTAGCTATCGCATGAATCAAGATATCTCTTGATTTATAGCTACTATTTCAGATTATCTTCCGTATAAAGACTCAACTCAATCATCCGTTCAAGGAGCTGTTCTGCCGGCAGTCCGGGGAAATTGCGGTACACAAGTTCCTTTGAAAAAAGCCGGCAGATATATCGCAGCTTTCTTGCCCTGTTTTTTGAGGCATAGACAAAGTCCCTGTGACCGTTGTTTATAATGATGATGTTCTGTTTTTCATCATACTGTGACCGCCAGAGTTCTCCGGGAGCGCGTCTGAATGTGTATCCGGGCATTCCTTTCCTCGAAACGATTCCCCTGTCATGCCTGGGCATAATAGTATCAGTAACTGTTATTAATCCCTCGGCAATGCATACAGTTTCTCCCTGCTTCACAGTCAGTAAAATAGTTGTCAGTCCGGGCTCATCGTGGGCAATGAATGTGGCTATCTCTCCGGAGACGTTTTCCAGGGTACCCTCCCCTTCTTTAATTTCCCAGTGGAAAGTCAAACCTTCTTCAACAAGCCTCCGTCTATGGTCACGCGGAATGGCGCGGAAGTTTTTTGATTTTCCTACAGAAACAACGGCCGATGCCGGAGATATCCGGACGCTGAAAAGAGGGCCTGCAAATTCAAAAAATTCTTTCTGTTCAATTGTGTCATCTGCAGAGGAAGCGGTTAGAGGCTTTGAAGTATCTTCCCCTGAAACGGGCGCAGAGTCTTTTGCAGACGCGCCGGTCCCGCCTCTGCTGTCCACATGAATATCAAACCAGTCATAATCATCCTTCGGGAGTGACAGGATCGCTTCTTTCAGCGCATTCTGGACGGACTTGAGTATTTTCCGGCTCGCCCTCTCCTCTTCCGCCTTGCGCTGCTCGGAAATGATTTCGTTCAACCTTGTCTCAAGCGGTTTTAAGGAAGAGGTAAATTCAGAGAAATTATTGTCGTGAATCACTCCGCTTCTTGTGCCCGGGGTAAGGTTCAGAAACGGTACATCAATAATGCCCTGAAGCCAGCCCGATGTCCACGGGTCAGACTTGAACATATCGAGGTCTGTAATTGAATTCAGGACCCTTGTGCCTGAACGGTACAGTCCGACAATATTCTCACTGCCTGCTTCATTGAGATAGAGTTCCGTATAGATTTCTCCTTTTTCTGAAGATAATGCAGGAAGACGATGAAGCAGCCGGCCTGAAAATTCGCGCGGCTCAACGAGCATCTCCTTGCGCGCTGTCCTGTCGGTTACCCTTATAGTAGTTTCTGATTTCCGGATTCGGTCCCTCAGCTCTGAAGCGAGGTAGCGCTGGATCTTCTCGCCGTTAATATGCCTGACACCGGCAAGCAGCGGGGAGATGGAAAGCTCCGTACCGCTGACAGATATCAATGTGCGTTTCTGCTTTATTGTATACCCGGGGTCCCCCTTGACCATCTGCATCTGATACGTCCTGCCATCCTGGCCGGAAGATAAAATGCTCAGCTTCTCCCCCACGGTCCAGAAACTGAGCAGCCCGATACCGAATTCGCCCTGTATCCCGCTCATACCCTCCCGCTTCAACTGTCTTTTAATGGAATCACATATATGTGTGGCCACATATTTAAAATTCGGGAGCCCGTTTTCATCCTTCCTGATGCCTTCCCCATCATCAACGATCCTGATAAAACTCTCCCCTCTCTCCTTCCCACGTATAATCGTTATATTGCGAGCGCCTGCGTCAATACTGTTTTCAACGAATTCAGCGATCGCCTTTAACGGGTTGCTCTGGGAAAGGGCAATGATAGTAATGGCATTCCAGTTGTCGCCTATACGGAGCCTGCCTCCGCTGACCGGACCGGTTTTTTGCTGCCTGCTTACTTTTTTCTTTTTATTCATGCCCGGTAATTGTCCTGTTGACAGTTAGTTTATAATATCAAATACATGAAATCGGAATAATATTTATTTCTCTATTCAGGGGATATTCAGATTCTGCCAGGCAGACAATTGCACCCTTGCCCACGGCATTGCTTGATTTTTAGCATAATTGTAAAGAATCTAAGTACCTAATCACTTACCAGTGCCCAAAATTAAGTCCTTTAACAAAGTCTTCTATGCTGTCAAAAACTGCAAGGATATCCTTTAAATATAAACTATAGTCTCTTTTCATACCGGAATCAGTTCTTTTAACACTGAATCCCTGATTTCCTCTCTTAAGGCTCTTTTAGGGACCACATCAACTTTTTGGCCTAACTTCTCTTCCAGATACAAAGCAGGACCGATGAGATCAAACAAATCAGCTCCTTCCCCCAGGTCAACGAGCACATCGATATCGCTTGATTTAGCCTGCTCTCCTCTGATGAGTGAACCAAAGAGACTGATTTTATTTACTTTATATTTCTCCCGAAGGTGTTCCTTGTGTTCACTCAGAATAGCTATGGCTTCTTCTTTGGTCTTCATTTTTCTCCTCACACAAATGATCTAATCTATTCATAAATATAAGTTATCTGACTTCATTTGTAAACAATTAATTACATCGTCATATGCACCAATTCACGCACGTTATCGAGAATCCATCATTTTCAATCTTCCGCCTTAACCACAATTATTCTCCAGTAAAAAGTCCTTTTAATATGCGGCTCAGGATACCTGCGTCTATACATATGACTAATTTTCGATTGGATCGCAAATTAGTCAAGTAAATTGTAGGCTCCGCCGTGCAGAGATATTAATATTATCCAGCTAGAGGCAATAATAAAATCTTGTTAATACCACATAATATCATGTATATTTTGGGAGATATATGGAAACTTGTTATAAGTGAAAAAATGAAATACTACAGTGTAGACATTCAGGTTGACTTCGATACTCCTCGTGATATGCAACCACGTTCTGCATCTGAAAAACCCTGGCGAGCAATAGGATATTTACAATATTTTTTATGTACTGAAAAGTCAAAAGAAAACGCTAAACAGCTTGTCTTGAATCATGTCAGAAAAAAAGAAACCAATCCTGACAATTGCAAATTCAATTGTGACCGAATCGCCTGGATGCGAGACCTGAAAAATCGAGAACAGCTTTCAACTGCTATCGGTGATCTCAATGATGAGATGTTTGCAAAGAGAGATCATATCGGAATATGGTATTGCGGGGAAAAGGAATATTTCATAAGTGAAGCAGATTATGCCGCATCCTTAATAGGGAAGTATGTAATTATATAAATTGTCACCTTAAGAGTCTATTCAGTAACAGATCCTGCAAATCTCTTCGACCGTCGATCACACAGTGGACATACACATCTGCTTTTACAACCTGATAAATAATTCTATATGGCTTAAAGAAAATCTCCCGAAAATCAAAGACCCCAATGCGTTCCAGTTCGGGAGGATAATTGCCGCGCAAAGGCGTTGTTTCAAGCCGCAGGATGGTCTTTTCAAGATTGTTCAGGAGTCGACCTGCTTTCTCTGGTGAATCATGCTGCGCAACGTACATATAAATGTCAAAGAGATCCGTCTCGGCATCAATAACGAGATTTACAGAGAAGCGCATTATTTTTTATGAAATTCCTTTATCTTTTCTTTCACACCACGAAAAGATTTTCTGGCTGGTTTAAACTTCCCTTCTTCAAGGTTCTTGCGGCTTTGGGCAAGAATCTTGAGCATAGCCAGGCTCTCCTGGGTCTTTTCATATTCCCGAATATCTTGAAGCACCACCTTCGCTTCACCGTTAAGGGTAATCACTATAGTTCCATGATTTTCGACTACCTCACGGACAACTTCAGATGCATGAGATTTAATATAACTAATGGGCTTCACGGATTCGCTTAATTTCATAACTGCAGCCTCCATTTTAAATGACCTAAATATAGTCTATATTATAGTCTTAGTTTTTACAAGTCAATAACAACTTGTGAAAGTTGAGGCGACAGAGAGCATCAGGGATATCAACCTGACTACTCACGTGTTCGCGCCGGACTTCAGAGACTTCTTGATGAAAAACATACTGATGAGGTTCTCCGGCTGGGAGAGAAGCTTTTGTTTCTTGGCACGGCGCAGGTTGAGCAATCGCATGACGAAGGGGACACAGTCGAAGAGGTGGCTGACTGCATGACAATCGTTTTTAAAGCCCTGAGATATTCTTTATTACCAAATGAAGAAAAAATGGAGCTGGCCATAGATTTCGGACTGCGCGATGAATACGGCCTCTGTGACGGCCTTGAGGAATTCTGGAAAAAGAAATTCAGCAAAAAAGATTGGAGCGCCCTTGCCGACCGCCTCCTGGATCGAATCAGGGCTATAAGACCTGAGAAGGAAGGGAATACTTTTTCCCGTGATTACCGGCGTAACAGGCTGACGGATGAGATCATCCGGGCACTGAAAAATGCCGGACGGAAGGAGGAAGTCACCACCCACTGGTATTCTTCAAAAAGAAAGTGCTTCCTTATATCCCATTGCCCTATATGCTTTAAGTCTCCGCTGATACATCCTTGACAAAACAGAAATATTTTCATCTATATAATCATAAATTCTTGTTTCGGTTTTTCCGGGATAAAGTCGATGAAGTCTACCGGCATACTGAACCATTTTCCCTTTGAAAGAAAAAGGCATGACAAGAAAAAGTGTATCGAGTCGCGGATCATTAAAACCCTCACCAATATATTGACCTGTGGCAAGGATTAACCGCTCCTCTGATTCAGGAATATCATCAATCTTCGCCAACATTTCTTTTCTTACCCGGGCACTCATCCCACCATGAAGGACAATGATATTCTTTACAAAGTTTTCAAGTTTTTCCTTCAATATCTGAAGGTGCTCTCTTCTTTCCGTCAGTACAATAGGTGAGCGTTTTTCTTCAAGAACTTTGAGAACGTCATCAAATATCATGTGATTTCTCTCAGCATCTGTTATTAGCGGCGGCCAAAGAGTATGGATATTATCTTCCTCAGTCCATTTGCAAGTAAAATTTGTAATTCTTTTAATAAGTTTATGTTGCAACGGAGTTCCAGCAATATTTTTGTTAGACGTAATGTTATATCGTATCGGGCCACATTGCATGGTAATAATCGGATGATGGCCATCTCGCCGGTATGGTGTAGCGGTCAGACCAGTTATATATCTGGCTGTAGCCTCCATCATAACTTTTTCAAATGAGAAAGCTGAAATATGATGACATTCGTCCACTATAATATGTCCGTAGTTTCTGATCCTGTTGTCTATCCCTTCTTTTTTATCAAAGCTTTGAATCATTGCTACATCAATAATGTTGGTTGATTTGTTTCTACCGCCACCTATTTGACCTATTTCTTTCATCTGTAATTCAAGGAACGAAGATATTTGAGTACGCCATTGTTCAAGCAGTGGCTTGCGATGGACAAGAACAAGCGAATTTACTTTCCTTGCAGCAATAAGATTGATCCCCAAAACAGTCTTTCCTATACCGGGAGGAGCTACAAAAATACCGGCATCGTGTTTAAGTAATATATTACGAGCCTTATTCTGTTCTTCTGTAAGTTCACCATGGAAATAATAATCGACATTGTTTCCACTTAATCTCTTGTCCTCTATTTTGAGTGTTACTTCATTAATTGCCAGAAGTTCTTTAAGCTCTTCCAGGCAACCGCGAGGGATGGCTACATATCCATTAATCTCTTCAGCGCAAGAGATAATTCTCGATGTGAGAGCGGTAGATAAACGCATTCTCTGCTTTTTGTAAAATTCGGGGTTTTGGAAAGCAGCCAACCTTTTAATATGATTAATAATTTGAGATGGCAGACCGGCTTTTTTAAGATAAATTCTGTTAGCAAAAACCACGTCAATTTCAGATGGAAGTTTGCAGGACATTTTTTGCGATGAAGCCTTTTTTGATAAAGGTTTTTCCCAGGGGCTGGCTTCTTCATCGGTATCATTATGTAAAGCTCCCATGATATTTTGCTGTCTGGCAGCATCAGCAACAATTGTCCGGACTTCCTTATGGTTGATTTTTCGAATATTTGACAGATAATGCCACTGGTCTTTGTAAGGAATACAGTTATCGTTAATGAATACACTGTTCCCCTTTTTTAAAGCTTCCTTTTGCAGAGGCAAGGCGATGAGGTTTCCGAATCCCCCCTTGGGTAACGTATCCTGATTTGGAAAAAATCGGTCATAACTTTTCATATCAAGCTCATGTCTGCTAGACATAGTCTTTGTAATAAGATAACTTCCCAGTTGTCTGGCAAGCATGGCACTAATAGGCTCAGAAAAAAATATCCAGACATGACCTCCATTTCCCGATCTTGATCTTTCCAGAAATGCATGCACATTGTTTTCTTTGCAAGTCATGAGAAACGCCAAGGCGTCATCATGCCAGTTTTGCCCGTCAAAATCCGCTGCGAGGAACAAGCAGGTTTCATCTGCCATCATCGGATATATGCCAATAGTAATCTCTCCCTTAAGATGTCTGATGATAACTTCATCAGTCAAAGAAGAAAACTTACGATTTTTACATTCACCACATTTTATCACTCCCTTTTTACAGAGGCCGTTTATCCATTCATTTTCACAAACAGGACTATATCCTTTTTTTCCGGTTTTTTTGCTTATCCACAACTTCGGATATACATCACTTCTACCTTTGAATAAGGAACGAAACAACGCTATTTTCTTGTTAATCGAAGATTGATATTTTATTGAAGAAAGTTGCGTGGAATACTGTGGAGATGATTCCTTAATATTCGAAAGCGAATCCTTTAACCTCTGAATATCCTGAATAATCTGATCCCGCTCGTCATTTATTTTTTTCAATCGAGATTCAAAAAATGCAATGGACTTTAGTATTTCTTCCTTCTTTTTTGACATTTGACAAATTTATACTATTTACCTGAAAAAATGCCAGCTTACAGTCTTTGTTATAGCCATCGCTAATTCTAATGATCTTAGAGATTGGATTACTCTCTCCTAGTTTTCAAGAAAGCGGCAGGCCCGATGGTTAAAATTCTGAGAATTGAATTCACAATTATTATTTCGACAAGTGTTCTCTATATTCTATATTTAGTATCGAAATATTATATATAGAAATTAAACATGTTATTTCCTGGATAAAACATCTTCAAGCTTACGCAATGCATCTTTTCTCTTTTGTGAGGTCATCTTGCCCAGGTTATGGAGCTTCCATCTTACTGCCGGTAATGAGGCTGCCTGCGGAAAAGCAAATAATTCCCATTTTGGTTTTCCTTCTTTTAATGAAAGAAGCAACTGACGATCATTTTCATTTAACCCATTGTGTATCGTTTCAACTATTTTATCCCTGGTTTGACAAAGCTCCTCCAGACTGACATCCTCATACGTCATGCCTTTAAACTCAGACTCATACAGCGCACTTATGTCCTGAGCTCTGGGGGCAAGTAATTCAGCGATGGGACGATTATGGCTGATCAAATAAACCAGAAACGTATTTTTTATGCTCTCAGTAATACCTTCATTATTTAATAAATAGTAAATATCAAAAAGGTCTCTCGGATGTTGTCTGTCCAGTGCAGCGCATAGCTTTCCAGCATACAGGTCTTCAAAACTCAATAGCTGCATCTTTGCATAGCCAAATTCTTTTTCTGCATTTGCGGACAATTCTTTTTCCTGTGCTGGATGAACACTGCCGCGTAATACTGGTGAAACTTCCACTTTTATCGTGACATCGCTCCGGGAAATCAGTAATCTGATGCAATAACCTGTTCCAGTTAGATTACTTCTATTAATAATGCTTCCCGGTATGGCCTTTAGGATATTCGATTCAATATTATTAAAAGCTGTATCAATATTTTTCAGGCTGGTACCACGATCTTCCACAGGTAGATATGAGAGATCAATATCTACTGACAGACGCGGCATGTTTCGTACAAACAGATTAATCGCCGTTCCGCCCTTTAGCGCAAAACACGGTTCTTTTGCCACCTGTGGTAATACTGATATCAGTAAATGGGCCTGATCAGAATATATTGTCAACATCCCGGTCTCCTGTCATTGAACGGGGGACGGTTATGGAATAAGTCTTATCCAGTGCGCCGCCTTTTACGATCATCCGTTTACCGCTTCCAAGGTCTACATTGTCTGTGTTCAATTTATTTCGCCACGCATGGCTATGCCTGTCTGAGAACCATAAAAACAGGCGTTTGGTTTTGATCTGCCTGCACGCCTGCAAAAGACTACTCAACAGTTTGGGACGCAAAGTAGTAGCACTTTCAAAATATTTATTTGCCAGTGAAAATCCAGACTCATCCTGTATTTTCCCCAGTACTTCAAATAACGCAAGTTCCACAGTCGAAAAACGCAATAGCCAGTCCCAGTGACCAAAGGGGCGTGTTGTTAAAGCATCAGATGGAAGTTTATCTATACCCCCCATTCCCTGGGCAACAAGTTTGACAGACATCTGCAATTCGCTCAGCCAACAAGGCAGTTTGTTCACACTATAAAGTTCAACAGTCTGTATGCCACCCAGTTGCAGATAATGCGCCATTCCCTGCAGGTCAAGCGCCGAACGCCCGCCCACATGCACCGGACTGCCCAATTCCTGAAGCGAGTAGACCAGATGCTCCCACTTCAAGGGTGGACCGGGGCGGCGGTAAACGCC
This sequence comes from Nitrospirota bacterium, assembly GCA_039715075.1. Lineage (GTDB taxonomy): Bacteria > Nitrospirota > Thermodesulfovibrionia > UBA6902 > UBA6902 > JBDLIC01. Next base: position 1,167 of record JBDLIC010000071.1, on the reverse strand, counting down.
ATGTCCAACACGCTCCAACTTGCCGGCCCTGACAAAGTAATCCACTGCCGTGCGCTCAAATCCCTTGATTTTCAGCCACTTGCGGTTGACCACTAACCCATCGGGAAGACAGTTAGTGAGCAAAACAGAATCAGGTTTGAATAAGTTATTATTTTGCATAGCCAAAGTATGCATTTGCTCGTTCTTACAAACCAGTAAAATGCACATAAAGTTTATCAATTATTAGCAATGCAGACCTAGTCTCTGCAATTAGCTTATATTATAAACCGAAATGTATATTTTTATGCAATAGTCAGCTTACTTTAAATAATCAGTCATTGAATATGTAGTTATTAAACCTCTTCCGGCATATTCAAGTGTCTTGAACAAATAGCCAATAAACGTTCCTGAATAGCGGTAGCAGCGTATACAGCCCTCAATACAATTTGGAATTAAAGACTCATAGGTGGTGTCATAGGTGGTGTAGGTGGTGTTATCTTCAGAATTGATGAATAGGTGGTGTCAGGTCTACACAATTCACAAATTGAGCTTCTTTTTTACAGTTTCAACTTCCTTTCGCACTGCTTTATTCCTTGTCAGAAAAATACCAAATCTACTGCTCGCTTCAGACACTGCTGATTCAGCAATATTAAAATACTTCCCAATATCCTTTAGCTTCATCCCACTATACCGATGGCACAGATATATGGTCACTTTCTTTGAAAGAGATGATTTGTAATTTGATAACTTGTGAACCTCCTTGTATACATGCTTAATATCTATGCTCCCGGCTAACTCTGCAATGGCCGGCAGATCACGGTCACTTCGTTTACCATCTACATATTTTTTCCGTATGGTTCCTATAAAATCTTCTGCCCCAAGTATGGTAGAGGCGGTAGTTTCTTTCAATGGTGATTCATATTCACCATACAGCTTTGCATTAACAAAATCCTGATATCTTTTTTCTGGAATCGAACCATCACCCTCAAAATAGTCCAGAATAAAATCAGTACTAAGCCATTCTGGTTTGTTTTTTCTGCTAAGATAAAACCGATAACTCGACCATTTATATTTTTCGGGAACTTCTATTGTAAGCGTCAAATAAACCCCATCTACCGCTGATGCATCAAAGCATGTCATGATAAGCCGAAATAATTTAAAGGAGGCAAATCATGACAAAGCAATCAG